>NZ_LPMU01000079.1:0-154803 GCF_001534535.1 Burkholderia sp. MSMB1459WGS | reverse complement strand
GCCCGGTGCGGACCCGCATGCCGGGTGGTGTGGGAGGGGATCGGTCAGACTCTCTGACCGCCCCTATCCCGATCTGCACGTGTCGCGCGCGGTACGCGACCCGACACAAGCCTTTCATCGCACACTTTTTTCCGCGACAATCGGTCGGCCCGGGCTGCGGACGACGCGTCGGGCGCACAACACCAATCATTCGAGAGAGGGCCGTCTTCCCATGACCGCTACCCGATTTGCGGCGCGCACGCGTGCGCGTCGTCCGCTCGCATGCGCGCTGACCCTGTGCGCGCTGTCGTTCGGCATCCCGCCGGCCGCGCAGGCTGCGCTGCTGACCCCCGAGCAAACCGCCGACCTGTATCTCGGCGCATTCGTCAATGGCGACGCGTCGAAGGCCGAGCAGTTCAACGAGGCAACGCGCACGCACTTCGACGGCAAGGGTGTGCTCGACGTGGCGGAAGTTGCGAAGCTCGCCGACAAGGTGAGCGAGGCTATCGTCGCCTCCATCCTGAACAAGGTGCCGGCGACGGTGCGCGCAACGGTGAGCGGGCCGGCCACCGCGGCGATCGAGTCGTTTCAGCATGCACTCGCGCGTTCCGAGTGCAAGGCCACCGGCTCGACGCGGAAACCGAACGAATCCGTGGAAGGCGAATCGATCGCGACGGTCGAATTCGCGTGCCGCGTCGCCGAGGTGGAGCCTGGCTTGCGGGCGCTGCGGGAGAAGGTCGACGAGCCGCGCTCGGAGGACGACAACGCGCGCGCGGCATACCTCGCGACGTTCCTGAAGGGCATGGTACCCGTGTTCGACCACGCGCAGACGAGCCGGCCGATGACGGGCCGGATCGACCTGCATGGCGCGGACGGCAAGGGCTGGATCATGGATTCCCCCGCTCAGGTGCTGCGGCCGGTCGTCAACGCGCTGATGAGCCAGATGCGGGACGCGGACGGCGACGCCGGCAAGTAATCGGCAGCGTCCGGGCTGTCGTGCACGTCGCCGGCGCGCCGGACATTCGAACGGGGGCATCAACGATGAACGCTTTCACGCGAGGGCTGCTGGTTGCCGCAGCCGTGGTTTCGATGGGGGGCGCGGCGGCCGCGAATGCCGTCGCGGCCGAACCGGCGTCGACGCCGGCTGCGTATCCGGCGGTAGAGCGGCTGCTTGCCGATTTGCGCACGCGCTCGACGCCCGGCCAATACGCGGCAGTGGCCGGCGCGATTCACGCGTCGGCGGCGTTGGCCGGCCAGTTGAACGAACTGGTCGATGCGGGGCTGCTGACGCGCATCGCGGTCGACAGCGGCGAACCCGCGCTCGGCAGGACATCCGGCGCGTTGCGCAACGGGAGCGTCTGGATCCTGACGCCGGCCTTCGTCGACAGTCAGGCGCCGCGACGCCTGTCCCACGTCGTGCATGACGACGACATCCTGCCGGACAACATGGTCTTCGCGCTCGGCTACATGGCGTGGCGCGCGAAGCACGATACGGATGTCGGCCGCGAAGCCGCCGCATTGCGCGCATCGGGCGACAGCCCGGACGAGAAGAAGCGGCGCTGGATCGAGCTGAACACGCGGATCGACGCCGGCGGCTTCATCCAGGGCTGGAACGATACGGTCGATGCCGCCACGGTGCAGCACGGCGGCCGGCCGGTCGGTATCGCACAGGTCGTGCCGATGCTGATGAACCTGCGCTATCGCGGCCCACTGATCGAGGCGATCCAGGCGACGCCGCCGTTGCGGGTCACCGCGACGACCTTCTCGTTCGATCCGGCCAGCATCGATGCGCTTGCGCTGGCGCTCAAGGGTTCCGGCGTCATCGACATCGAGCCGTTCAACGCGGCGCGCTGACGCGCTTCACCACCCACCCCAGCGCGCCGCCAGCGCCGCGAGCACGGCCGCGCCGGCCGTCTCCGTGCGCAGCACGCGCGGCCCGAGCGACAGCGCGGTGAACCCGCGCGCACGGGCCGCGTTTTCCTCATCGGGCGACAGTCCGCCTTCGGGCCCGATCAGCAGCGTGACCGATGCCGCGGGTGGTGCATCAGGCAACGACGAAAACGGAATGCTTGCGCGCGGCGACAGCAGCAGCCGCAGTTCGCCGTCGCCCGGCGCGGCAGGCAGCGTATCGAGCCATGCGCCGAAGCCGCGTACTGCCGCGACGTCCGGCACACGGTTGCGTCCGCACTGTTCGCACGACGCGCGCACGACGCCGCGCCAATGCGCGACGCGCTTGTCCGCCCGTTCACCGGACAGCTTCACGACGCCGCGCGCGGTCGACAGCGGCACGACCGCCGCGACGCCGAGCTCGACGGCCTTCTCGATCACCCAGTCCATCTTGTCGCCGCCGGCGATGCCTTGCGCGAGCGTCACGCGATAGGGCGGCTCGGCTTCGACCGGTTCGAACGCCTCGATCTGTGCGATTGCGTTGCGCTTGTCGATCTCGACGAGCCGCGCGCGGTATTGGCCGCCCGTGCCGTCGAACAGCGCGAGCACGTCGCCGGGCTGCAGCCGCAGCACCTGCGCGTGGCGCGCGACCTCGGCCGGCAGCGCGAGCGTGGTGTCGGCGCGCAATGCCGCGTCGACGAAAAAGCGCGGCACGGCCGCGGTGGTGGTGGCTTCGTTCATGCGTGTGGCGGTGTCGGTCATGCGTCGAGGCGGCACCCGAGCGCCCAGCGGTAGCCGTCGAGATCCTCGATCTGCGCGAACCGGTCGCCCCAGAACTGATCCTGCGGCTCGCTCAGCGATTTCGCGCCGGCGTCGAGCGCGCGCTGCCAGGTGGCGTCGACGTCGTCGACATACAGATAGAACGATTGCGGCGCGACGGCGTTCGCGCGCTTCGGCGTCAAGGCCTTCGAGCCGAACGCGCCCTCGGGCGCGAACATCACGATCAACTGGCCGCGATAGGTCATCTCGACGTGCATGATCGCGCCGTCCTCGTCGTGCACGTCGCGCAGCTCGAAGCCGAATGCGGCCTTGAAGAAATCGATGGCGGCGCGCACGTTGCGCACGGTCAGGTGCGGCGTCAACCAAGGCACGTCGGCCGGACGTGGATCGGTCATGAAAATCTCCTGTTTTCGCGGTCGAACGGTGCGTTGCGGCGCGGTCGGTCGAATGGCGTTCGCTGCATCCGGGTCGTTCCGGCTCCGCGTTTCGCAGGCGAACCATGCGAAGCCTCGAAGGAAAACGGAGCGATGCGGCCGTCCGGACGTTCAGCGGCGAACGCCCAGTGTATCGCGCAGCGCGCGGGGCAGGGCAAAGAGGGCCGCGTGAAGTCGTGCATCGTAATAGCGCAATCCCTGCACGCGGCGCGCAGCGAGCCGTTCGTCGACGTCGTGCGCGAACAGCGCGGCCGCGTCGAGCGTGTCGCTCGCGATCGCCATCAGCCACTGCGAGCCGTACAGCGGCACATGGGCGGACAACGGATCGACGAACGCGAAACTCGCGCGCAGGTCGTCGAGCAGCGCGGCGATGCGCGTCGCGTGGAACACCGGCGAGCCGAGATGCATCGAGATCGCGCCGCGCGGCGTGAGGATCCGCTTGAGTCGGGCGTAGAACGCCCGCGTGTAGAGGCCGGCCGCCGGCGAATCGGGCGGCGTGAGGTCGAACACCACGAGATCGAAATGCTCGACGGTCGACGCGACGAAATGCGCGGCGTCGCCGATCACCACTTCCACACGCGGGTCGTCGAGCGCGCCCTGGTGCACGTCGTCGAGATAGCGGCGCGCCATCCCGACCACCTCGTCGTCGAGTTCGGCGATCACGATCCGTTCGATGCATGCGTGCTTGAGCAACTGCCGCGCGGCGCCGCCGTCGCCGCCGCCGAGCACGAGCGCCTTGCGCGGCGACGGATGCGCGAGCGCGGCCGGGTGCGTCATGCACTCGTGATAGACGTACTCGTCGCCGACCGACGTCATCGGCCGGCCGTCGAGCGTGAACAGGCGGCCGAGCTGCGGGGTGTCCCAGACTTCGATCTGCTGGTGCGGGGACGCGACGTGCGCGAGCCGCCGCGCATTCGGGAAGCCGTAGGTGGCGTCGGGCGTCGGGTGAAAGAGAAGGGTGGTACTCACGGGCAGGCCGCTGGGGCAGTTCCGACGCCTGAATTATAGGCGGCGGCCGGTTTGGTGGAAAACCGTGCCGGAACACGACGCGCCGACAAGGGAAATGTCGGCCCATCTGTTAAAATGACGAGCTTTGCAGCCCCGTCCGTTGGCTCCGTCCGCTTCGCGTCCGTCAGGCGCCGCACCGCGCGCCGGGAACGATTGACGCTCGAGCTTCCGGATGCCGCCGTGCTCCCGTTTCCTCGACTCGTTCTCCGGACTCGACATGACGACTTCGTCTCCCGCCTCCACCACCCTGATGGCCAACGCGATCCGTGCGCTCGCGATGGACGCCGTCCAGCAAGCGAACTCCGGTCACCCCGGCATGCCGATGGGCATGGCCGAAATCGGCGTGGCGCTCTGGTCGCGCCATCTGAAGCACAACCCGGCGAACCCGCACTGGGCCGACCGCGATCGTTTCGTGCTGTCGAACGGCCATGGCTCGATGCTGCTGTACTCGCTGCTGCACCTGACCGGCTACGACCTGCCGATCGAAGAGCTGAAGAACTTCCGCCAGCTGCACTCGAAGACGCCGGGCCACCCGGAATACGGGATCACGCCGGGCGTCGAGACGACCACCGGCCCGCTCGGCCAGGGTCTCGCGAACGCGGTCGGCATGGCGCTCGGCGAAGCGCTGATGGCCGACGAGTTCAACCGTGACGGCGCGAAGATCGTCGATCACCACACGTACGTGTTCCTCGGCGACGGCTGCCTGATGGAAGGCATCTCGCACGAGGCCTGCTCGCTCGCCGGCACGCTGAAGCTGAACAAGCTGATCGCGCTGTACGACGACAACGGCATCTCGATCGACGGCGACGTCGTGAACTGGTTCCACGACGACACGCCGAAGCGTTTCGAAGCGTACGGCTGGAACGTGATCCCGAACGTGAACGGCCACGACGTCGACGCGGTCGACGCGGCGATCGCGAAGGCGAAGCTGTCGGACAAGCCGACGCTGATCTGCTGCAAGACGGTGATCGGCAAGGGTGCGGCGACCAAGGCCGGCGGCCACGACGTGCACGGCGCCGCGCTCGGCGCGGAAGAAATCGCGAAGACGCGCGAAGCGCTCGGCTGGAAGTGGGAGCCGTTCGTGATTCCGCAGGAAGTCTATGCGGCATGGGACGCGAAGGAAGCCGGCAAGCGCGCCGAGACCGAATGGGACGCGACGTTCGCGGCCTATCGCGCGAAGTACCCGGCGGAAGCGGCCGAATTCGAGCGCCGGATGGCCAACAAGCTGCCGGCCGACTGGGCCGAGAAGGCTGCCGCGATCATCGCCGGCGCGAACGAGCGCGCCGAGACGGTCGCGACCCGCAAGGCGTCGCAGCAGGCGATCGAGGGCCTCGCCGCCGCGCTGCCCGAGCTGCTCGGCGGCTCGGCCGACCTGACCGGCTCGAACCTGACCAACTGGAAGGCGTCGAAGGCCGTGCGCGCGAATCCGGAAGGCGCGGGCGTGCGGCTCGGCAACCACATCAACTACGGCGTGCGCGAATTCGGCATGAGCGCCGCGATCAACGGCCTCGCGCTGCACGGCGGCCACAAGCCGTTCGGCGGCACGTTCCTGACGTTCTCCGACTACAGCCGCAACGCGCTGCGCGTGGCCGCGCTGATGAAGGTGCCGTCGATCTTCGTGTTCACGCACGATTCGATCGGCCTCGGCGAAGACGGTCCGACGCACCAGTCGATCGAGCACGTGTCGAGCCTGCGCCTGATCCCGAACCACGACGTCTGGCGCCCGGCCGACACGGTCGAGACGGCCGTCGCATGGACCCAGGCGATCGCCGCGGATCGTCCGTCGAGCCTGATCTTCAGCCGCCAGAACCTCGCGTTCAACCCGCGTACCGATGCGCAGATCGCCAACATCGAGAAGGGCGGTTACGTGCTGAAGGACTGGGACGACGAGATCGTCGCGCGCAAGATCATCCTGATCGCGACGGGCTCGGAAGTCGAACTCGCGATGAAGGCCGTCGAGCCGCTCGCGCAGCAGGGCATCGCGGCGCGCGTCGTGTCGATGCCGTCGACCAACGTGTTCGACCGCCAGGACGCCGAATACCGCGAACGCGTGCTGCCGCACGGCGTGCGCCGCGTCGCGATCGAAGCGGGCGTGACGAGCTTCTGGCACAAGTACGTCGGGCTCGAAGGCGGCGTGGTCGGGATCGACACGTTCGGCGAATCGGCGCCGGCCGGCGTGCTGTTCAAGTACTTCGGCTTCACCGTCGAGCACGTCGTCGAGACGGCGAAGGCCGTGCTGGCCTAAAAGCATACGCGACGCGCGCCGCCCGATGCGCGCGTCGCACCGTGAAGCTGCACGAAACGAATTTTTTCAGCCATCAGGAGATAGACCATGACGATTCGCGTCGCAATCAACGGCTACGGCCGTATCGGCCGCAACACGCTGCGCGCGTTTTATGAAAACGGCAAGAAGCACGATATCGAGATCGTCGCGATCAACGACCTGGGCGATGCGAAGACCAACGCGCACCTGACCCAGTACGACACCGCACACGGCAAGTTCCCGGGCGAAGTGTCGGTCGACGGCGACTACCTCGTCGTGAACGGCGACAAGATCCGCGTGCTCGCGAACCGCAACCCGGCCGAACTGCCGTGGGGCGAGCTGGGCGTCGACGTCGTGATGGAGTGCACGGGTTTCTTCACGACCAAGGAAAAGGCGAGCGCGCACCTGAAGGGCGGCGCGAAGAAGGTGATCATCTCGGCGCCGGGCGGCAAGGACGTCGACGCGACGATCGTCTACGGCGTGAACCACGACGTGCTGAAGGCCGAGCACACGGTCATCTCGAACGCATCGTGCACGACGAACTGCCTCGCGCCGCTCGTCAAGCCGCTGAACGACAAGATCGGCCTCGAAACCGGCCTGATGACGACGATCCACGCGTACACGAACGACCAGGTGCTGACGGACGTCTACCATGAAGACCTGCGCCGCGCGCGTTCGGCCACGCACAGCCAGATCCCGACGAAGACGGGCGCGGCTTCCGCCGTCGGCCTCGTGCTGCCGGAACTGAACGGCAAGCTCGACGGCTACGCGATCCGCGTCCCGACGATCAACGTGTCGATCGTCGACCTGTCGTTCATCGCGAAGCGCGACACGACGGTCGAGGAAGTCAACGCGATCATGAAGGAAGCATCGGAAGGCGCGCTGAAGGGCATCCTCGGCTACAACGACGCACCGCTGGTGTCGATCGACTTCAACCACAACCCGGCTTCGTCGACGTTCGATGCGACGCTGACCAAGGTGTCGGGCCGCCTCGTGAAGGTGTCGAGCTGGTACGACAACGAGTGGGGTTTCTCGAACCGCATGCTGGATACGGCCGTCGCATTCGCGAACGCGAAGTAATCCCGCACGTCGCGCAGCCGCCGCAACGCGGCCGGCGTGGCGGACGAACCCGGCCGGGGTTTCCCGGCCGGGTTTTTTATTGTCCGCCGTTCGCTGTCGCGTGTTCGATCGCGGCGACGAACGCGCGCTTCAGCGGGCTGTCGAGATCGGTCCACGCGAGACCGATGCCGCTGCGATGACCGGGCAGGTCGAGCGGCCGCGCGAGCACGTTCGGCGGCAGCGCGCTGGCCGCTTCCGCCGGAATCAGCCCGATCCCCATTCCCGCCGCGACGAGCGCGAGCATCGTCGTGAATTCCCCGAACTCCTGGGCGATCTCGAGCGTCGTGCCCGCGCGGCTCAGCGCGAGCAGCATGTCGTCGTGAAAGCCGGGCGCGTAGCGGCGCGCGAGCACGAACGCGGGGTGGCCGCGCAGTGCGGCGGGCGAAATCGCATCGCGCGCGGCGAGCGGATGGCCGAGCGGCAGCGCGACGACGAAGCCTTCCTCGAGCACCACGCGGATATCGATGCCCGCATACGCGGCCGGCAGCCGGATCATGCCGAAGTCGATCCGCCGGTCGCGCAGCGCGGCGATCTGGTCGGGCGTCGGCATGTCCTTCAGCTCGAGCGCGATCAGCGGATAGCGCTCGCGCATCGCGCGCAGCACGGCCGGCAGCAGCGCCGGCAATACCGACGACACGAACGCGATTCGCAGCGTGCCGATTTCGCCGCGGCTCGACAGCCGCGCCATCTGTTCCGCGCGTGCGGCCTGCTGCAGCGTCGCCCGCGCTTCGGGCAGGAACACGCGCCCCGTGTCGCTCAGCTCGACCTTGTGCCGGTCGCGCTCGAACAGGCGTGCGCCGAGTTCCGCCTCGAGCGCCTTGATCTGCATGCTCAGCGCGGGCTGCACGATGCACAGGCGCTGCGCGGCGCGCCCGAAATGCAGCTCTTCCGCGAGCGTGACGAAGGCGCGCAATTGCTTGAGTTCCATGGGCGGCGGGCACGAAAGGACGGTAATCAGTTTTCATGATAACCGGATCAAGAAAGACCATTGGCGCGGCGCCCCGGTTGCGACGGAAGATACCGTTCACACGAGACCGGCCGCGACGGGCAGCCGGCTCGACGGGTACGAGGAGACATCCATGACTGACGCGCTTGACCGGTTCCGCCTCGACGGCCGCCGCGCGCTGATTACCGGTTCCGGCCGCGGGATCGGGCTGACGCTTGCCCGCGGGCTCGCGGAAGCGGGCGCGGCGATCGTCATCAATGATCGCAATGAAGAGAAGGCCGCGACGCTCGCGCGCCGTTTCCGCGACGAAGGCTTCGCGGCCGACCATGCGGTGTTCGACGTGACCGAGCACGCGCAGGTACGCATGGCGATCGACGATGTCGAGGCGCGCGTCGGCGCGATCGACATCCTCGTGAACAACGCGGGCATCCAGCGTCGCGCGCCGCTCGACGCATTCGACCCGGACGACTGGCATGCGCTGATGCGCGTGAATCTCGACGGCGTGTTCAACGTCGCGCAGGCCGTCGCGCGGCACATGATCGCGCGCGGCCGCGGGAAGATCATCAACATCTGTTCGGTGCAGAGCGAGCTCGCGCGGCCGACGATCGCGCCGTATGCGGCGACCAAGGGTGCGGTGCGGATGCTGACCAAGGGGATGTGCGCCGACTGGGCACGTCACGGCATCCAGGCCAACGGCCTCGCGCCTGGCTATTTCGAAACCGAACTGAATCGCGCGCTGGTCGACGACGCGGCGTTTTCGGACTGGCTGTGCAAGCGCACGCCGGCCGGCCGCTGGGGGCAGGTCGACGAGCTGTGCGGCGCGGCGATCTTCCTCGCGTCGGCCGCGTCCGATTTCGTGAACGGCCAGACGCTGTTCGTGGATGGCGGGCTGACCAGTGCCGTCTGACAAGGAGCGTGTCATGCGTATGCGTTGCATGTGTGTCGTGATCCACGGGCCGAACGACCTGCGGGTCGAGGAGCAGGACGCGGGCGAGATCGGCCCGGGCCAGGTGCGCGTCGACGTCGCGATGGGCGGCATCTGCGGCTCCGATCTGCATTACTTCCGGCATGGCGGTTTCGGCGCGATCCGGCTGCAGCAGCCGATGGTGCTCGGCCACGAGGTCGCCGGCACGGTCGCGGAAGTGGCGCCGGACGTGACGTCGGTGAAGGTCGGCGATCGCGTCGCGGTCAATCCGAGCCGGCCGTGCGGCGCATGTCGCTACTGTCTCGACGGGCTACCGAACCAGTGCCTGGACATGCGCTTCTACGGCAGCGCGATGCGCATGCCGCACATGCAGGGCGCGTTCCGCAACGCGCTCGTTTGCGACGCGGTGCAGTGCGTGAAGGTCGCCGATCACGTGCCGCTGTCGCTCGCGGCGCTCGCCGAACCGTTCGCGGTCGGGCTGCATGCGGTGTCGCGCGCGGGCGCGCTGATCGGCAAGCGCGTGCTCGTGTCGGGTTGCGGGCCGATCGGCATGCTGGCAGTCGCGGCGGCGCGCGTGCACGGCGCGGCGGAGATCGTCGCGACCGACGTCGTCGACGCGCCGCTGGACGTGGCGCGCGCGCTCGGCGCGGACCGCACGATCAACGCGGCGGCCGATGCCGGCTGGGTCGAACGCTACAGCGCCGACAAGGGCACGTTCGACGTGATGATCGAATGTTCGGGCAATGCGCGCGCGTTGCGCGACGGACTGGACGTGATGCGTCCGCGCGGCGTCGTCGTACAGCTTGGGCTCGGCGGCGACGTGAGCTTGCCGCAGAACGTCGTGGTCGCGAAGGAGCTGTCGATCTGCGGGTCGTTTCGCTTTCATGCGGAATTCGCGCTGGCGGTGCAGTTGATCAACGCGGGGCGCGTCGACCTGCGGCCGGCCGTCACGCGCGTGTTCCCGATGCGCGATGCGAACCTCGCGTTCGAACTGGCGGGCGACCGCCAGCGTGCGATGAAGGTGCTGATCGATTTCGCGAACGAGGCCGCGTGACGGTGCGGCGTCGGCGCGTCGCGACGGCTGCGGCATCCTTGGTGAAAAGGCACGCCCGCGATGCGCGCAGCGTGCCTTTCTCGTCGTGCGGCGCAAACGGATCGCCGGCCTGCCGCATCACTGCGTGACCCGTCGCGTGCCGATACGTTGCGATGCGAGCCACAGCGCGATCAGCGCACCCGACAGCGCGGCGCCCGCGATGCACACGCCGCGCCAGCCGTCGAGGCCGTACGCGACGCTCGCCGCGAACGACCCGAACGCGCCGCCGATGAAATAGCTCGTCAGGTAGATCGTCGTCACGCGGCTGCGTGCGTTGCCCGCGAGCGCATAGATCACGCTCTGGTTCGAGATGTGCATGCCCTGCACGCCGACGTCGAGCAGCAGGATGCCCGCGATCAGCGCCGCGAGCGAATGCGAGCCGGTCGCGATCAGCGCGAACGACGCGAGCACGGCCGCCGCGAACAGGCCGGTGGCCGCATTGCCATGACCGCGATCGACGAGCCGGCCTGCCGACGTCGCGGCGAGCGCGCCGACCGCGCCGACGATCCCGAACAGGCCGATCTGCCCTTCCGAATAGCTGTACGGCGGTTGGCTCAGCAAAAACGTGAGGCCTGTCCACAGCAGGCTGAAGCACGCGAACACGAGCGCGCCGTAGGTCGAGCGCAGCACGATCGGCGGCTGCGCGCGCACCAGCGCGACGAGCGACTTCATCAGCGCCGCGTAGTCGACGCGCACGTCGCGGCGGTCCTTCGGCAGCTTCACGGCGAGCACGGCGGTCAGCGCGAGCACCATCGCGGCGGCGATGCCGTACACCGCGCGCCAGCCGAGCCAGTCGGCGATCGCGCCGGCCGCGACGCGCGCGAGCAGGATACCCAGCAGGAGCCCGCTCATCACGGTGCCGACCGCGCGGCCGCGCGAGCGCGCATCGGCGAGCGACGCCGCGAACGGCACGAGCAACTGCGTCGAACAGGTGACGAAGCCGACCGCGACGTTCGCGACGACGAACATCGTGAAGTTCGTGCTGGACGCGACCGCGATCAGTGCGACGACGTTGAGCATCAGCAGCCGCACGATCAGCGTATGGCGATTGACCGCGTCGCCGAGCGGGACGATCAGCAGCAGGCTGGCCGCATAGCCGAGCTGCGTCAGCGTGACGAGATAGCCGAGCTCGGTCGGCGTGCGCCCGAAGCTGTGCGCGATCGCGGCGAGCAGCGGCTGCGCGTAGTAGATGTTGCCGATGACGATGCCGCACGCGCACGCGAACAGCAGCGTCATGCCGCGGGTGAGGGGAGGGTGGTCGTCGTGATGCGGTTCCATGATCGCGAAAAACGGCGGCGCCGGCCGGCGGCACGGGCCGTCGGTTGCGCGGGGTGAAGGAAATCGGGGGCCGGCGTCGACGGATCGGCGGTGAGCCGAAGCGCGCCGGGCGGACCGCGGCCGAGCCCGGATCGGGCGGGCGGCGGATCGCCGTGCGGCGGGCGGAAGCAGGGCGGGCCCGGGCGTGCCGCTTCCGTGCGGCGACAGCGGCGCTGCACGGAAGCGGATGTGCGTATGATGCGGGTATCGACCCATAGCGTCCAAGACTGGATCGTTATGGTCTCTATTGGCAAAACCAATGCGTTGGTTGCGATGCTTCTCCGCCACATCCGCTATTTCCTGGCCGTCGCCGAGCAGCGCAGTTTCACGCGCGCGGCCGATGCGCTGCACGTGTCGCAGCCGACGCTGTCGCAGCAGGTCCGCCAGCTCGAGGAAACGCTCGGCGTGCAGTTGTTCGACCGCTCGGGCCGCACGGTGCAGCTCACCGAATTCGGCGAGGTCTATGCGCGGCATGCGCGCGCCGCACTGCACGCGCTCGATACCGGGCAGCGCGCGCTGCACGACGTCGCCGATCTCGGCAGCGGCTCGCTGCGGCTCGCGATGATGCCGACGTTCGCGGCTTACCTGAGCGGCTCGCTGATCGACGCATTCCATGCCGACCATCCGAACGTCGCGCTGACGATCGACGCGATGCCGCAGGCGCGCATCGAGGCGCTGCTCGCCGACGACCGGCTCGACGCCGGCTTCGCGTTCATGCCGCCGCGCGCGCCGGACATCGACGCACTGCCGCTGTGGGACGAGCCGCTCGCGCTGGTGACGGGGCGCACGCACCGCCTCGCGCGCCGCCGCCGCGCGCTGACGCCGGCTGAGCTCGGCGGCGAGCCGCTGGTGCTGCTGAGCCGTGCGTTCGCGACGCGCGAGCACATCGACCGGTATTTCGTCGAGCACGGCGCGCGGCCGTCGATCGCGATCGAGACGAATACGGTCAGCGCGGTGCTGGAACTCGTACGGTGCGGCCGGCTCGCGACGGTGCTGCCCGACGCGGTCGCGCGCGAGAGCGGCGACCTGTGCGCACTGGAGATCGATCCGCCGCTGCCGACGCGCACGGCCGCGCTGCTCACGCGCAAGGGCGCGTACCGCAGCGTCGCGGCGCGCGCATTCATCGAGCGCGTGCTCGCCTATCGCGATTCGTCGGAACGGTGACCGGCGCGGCCGGCCGGCCGGACGGGTAGACGGCGGCGCGGGGGGGATTACGTGCTGGGCGTCGGGAAGAATACGCCCGCGCGCTGTGCGGCGTTCGCGATGTGCGTTTCGATCGCGATGCCGGCGGCGGCCGCATCGCGCGCGATCAGCGCGTCGACGATCGCACGGTGCTCGTGCCAGGTCGACAGCAGCAGTTCGCGGCGGTAGAACGGCATGCGCTGGCTTTCCTTCATGATGTCCGCGCTGCTGCGCAGGATGGATTCGATCGCCGCGTTGCCGGCCAGATGGATGATCCGCATGTGGAAGTCGAAGTCGAGCCGCGAGGCTTCTTCGAGTGCGTTCTCCGTCAGCGCGACGTGCAGGTCGGCGAGGTTGTCCTCGAACCATGCGATGTCGGCGTCGCTGACCACGCGCGCGGCCATCCGCGCGGCGAAGCCTTCGAGCGCATAGCGCATCTGGTAGGTGTCGGGCGGCGACGACTGCTCGGCGAATTGCCACGGATGCGCGGGCGACGCCTGCGCGCTTTCGACGTACACGCCCTTGCCCGCGCGGATGCGCAGCATCCCGAGCGCCTCGAGCGTCGACAGCGCCTCGCGCAGCGATGCGCGGCTGATTTCCAACTCCTCGGAGAGCTGGCGCTGGGCCGGCAGCAGGCTGCCGACCGGGTACACGCCTGTCTCGATCCGGTCGCGGATCGTCGCGATGGCGGTGTCGGTCACGGTATGCGGAACATTTTTCATGGTGTGAACGATGGCCGGTCTGACCGGCATTGTAATCCGCCCGCGAGTGGTGCACGACCGCCTACGGGAAAGCCACGATCCGCCCCTTTCCGGGGCGCCGCAAACCCGTGCGCGGGGGCGGGAAATCCCTATTTTGTTTGTCCTTGACGCCACTATATCGGCTTCCTACTATCCCCCATAACATCACTGGTCTTACCAGTATGAACAGACGAAACTGCAACCGTTGGATCGGGAGAGCGCCGTGTCGAAATTCCTCAATTCGCTGTTTGGCCGGGTAGTCGTCGCATTAATCCTGGGGGTGGCGCTCGGTGCGTTCTTCCCGCACTTCGCCGAGTCGCTGCGTCCGCTCGGCGACGGCTTCCTGAAGCTCATCAAGATGGTCATCGGCCCGATCGTGTTCTGCGTCGTGGTCAGCGGCATGGCCAATGCGGGCGACCTGAAGAAGGTCGGCCGGGTCGGCCTGAAGGCGGTCGTCTACTTCGAGGTGATGACGACGCTCGCGCTCGGCATCGGGCTCGTCCTCGCGTGGGTCACGCGCCCCGGCGTCGGGATGAACATCGACCTGCGCTCGCTCGACGCGGCGTCGCTGTCGACGTACGCGAAGAACGCCGAAAGCCTGAAGGACACGGCCGGCTACCTGATGAAGATCATCCCCGAGACGGCGATCGACGCGTTCGCGAAGGGCGACATCCTGCAGATCCTCGTGTTCGCGGTGCTGTTCGGCTCCGCGCTGTCGCTGCTCGGCGACAAGGCGCAGCGCGTCAATTCGCTGATCGAGGAGCTGTCGCACGTGTTCTTCCGGATCATCGGCTTCATCATCAAGCTCGCGCCGCTCGGCGTGCTCGGCGCGATCGCGTTCACGACCGGCAAGTACGGCGTCGCGTCGCTCAAGCAGCTCGGCTACCTGGTCGCGGTGTTCTACCTGAGCTGCTTCGTGTTCGTCACGGTCGTGCTCGGCGCGGTGATGCGGCTCGCGGGCTTCTCCGTGTTCAAGCTGATCCGCTATCTGCGCGAGGAACTGTCGATCGTGCTCGGCACGGCGTCGTCGGACGCGGTGCTGCCGCAGGTGATGAGCAAGCTCGAATACATGGGCATCAAGGATTCGACCGTCGGCCTCGTGATTCCGACCGGCTATTCGTTCAACCTCGACGGCTTCTCGATCTACCTGACGCTCGCGGTGCTGTTCATCGCGCAGGCCACCAACACGCCGCTATCCACGCACGACCTGATCGTCGTGCTGCTCGTGTCGCTCGTCACGTCGAAGGGCGCGCACGGCATCCCCGGCTCGGCGATCGTGATTCTCGCGGCGACGCTGTCGGCGATTCCCGCGATTCCGGTGCTCGGCCTCGTGCTGATCCTGCCGGTCGACTGGTTCGTCGGCATCGCCCGCGCGTTGACCAACCTGATCGGCAACTGCGTCGCGACGGTGGTGGTCGCCGTGTGGGAGAACGACATCGACCGCGCCCGCGCACAGCGCGTGCTGAACCGCGAGCTGCGCTACGTGGCCGATGCGCCGGGCAGCGCCGCACCGGTCGCCGGCGACCAGGCTCACGCGCTCTGAACACGCCGCTCGCGCGGCGCGGCTTCCCTGGCCGCACCGCGCGAGCGCACTTCATGCGACCGGCGCGCCGACGCGCCGGCGCTTGTCAAAAAAATGGAGACGACATGGCAGCCCCCATCCTCGATCCGAATGCGCCGGCTTTCACGCGGCGCTACATGAACCTCGCCGACCCGCGCCTGGGCGCGCAGGCGCTTTTCGCCAGCGACGAATTCTTCGCGCCGAAGGAGCGCATGCTCGATCCCGAGCCGGCCGTCTTCATTCCCGGCAAGTACGACGACCACGGCAAGTGGATGGACGGCTGGGAAACCCGCCGCAAGCGTACGACCGGCCACGACTTCTGCGTGGTCCGGCTCGCGCGGCCGGGCGTGATCCACGGCGTCGATCTCGATACGAGCCACTTCACCGGCAACTTTCCGCCGGCCGCGTCGATCGAGGCCTGCGCGGTGGACGGCGACACGCCGCCGGACGACGCTGAATGGCGCACGATCGTTCCCGCGACGACGCTGCAGGGCAATGCGCATCACTACGTGAGCGTCGACGATGCGCGGCCGGTCACGCATCTGCGCGTGAACCTGTATCCGGACGGCGGGCTCGCGCGGCTGCGCGTGTACGGCCAGCCGCAGCGCGACTGGCGCCACGTGCCGGCCGGCGAGCTCGTCGATCTCGCGGCGATCGAGAACGGCGGCTACCTGGTGGCCGCGAACAACCAGCATTTCGGGCCGGCGTCGCAGATGCTGATGCCGGGGCGTGGCGCGAACATGGGCGACGGGTGGGAAACGCGGCGCCGCCGCGAGCCCGGCAACGACTGGGCGATCGTCGCGCTCGCGCGGCCGGGCGTCATCCGGCGCGTCGAGGTCGATACGGCGTTCTTCAAGGGCAATTTCCCCGATCGTTGCTCGCTGCAGGCCGCGCACGTGACGGGCGGCACCGACGATTCGCTCGTCACGCAGGCGATGTTCTGGGCCGAACTGCTCGGCGAGCAGAAGCTGCAGATGGATCACGTGCACACGTTCGACTCGCTCGCGGCGCTCGGCCCCGTCACGCACGTGCGGTTCAACATCTTCCCGGACGGCGGCGTGTCGCGCCTGCGTCTGTGGGGCGAGCCGGCTTGAAGGAGGGCGGCGGCATGAGCGGAACTCCCACTCTGCGCGTCGAGCGCCTGACCCGCGAAGCGTTCGCGCCGTTCGGCGACGTGATCGCGCTCGAAGGCGCGCGGCATTTCCCGATCAACGGCGGCACGACCGAGCGCTTTCACGATCTCGCGACGATCGACGTGTGCGCGGACGGCGGCCGGCCGCTCGTCAGCGTGTTTCGCGCGCAGCCGCGTGCGCTGCCGGTCGCGGTCACGCTGATGGAGCGTCACCCGCACGGCAGCCAGGCGTTCATCCCGCTCGCGGCGGTGTCGCGCTACGCGATCGTCGTCGCGCCGGCCGGCGAATTCCGGCCCGACGCGATGCGCGCATTCCTGGCCGAAGGCTGGCAGGGCGTCAATTATGCGAAGGGCGTCTGGCACCATCCGCTGCTCGCGCTCGACGCGGTCAGCGATTTCGTGATCGTCGATCGCGGCGGCCCGCAGCCGAACTGCGACGAGATTCCGCTGGAACGTGCGTGGGCGCTCGATTTCGAGTCGGCCTGCGCGGGCGTCGAAGGGCTTTCGTAAGCATCCCGGGCGCGCGGCACGCTCGCCCAAAAAAGCAGACGGCCCGGGCGGCGAGATGCCGGCCGGGCCGTGCTGCGTGCGCCGGTGGCGCGAGTCAGTGCTTGCGGTGCGGGCAGTTCTCGGTCGTGCACGAGCCGTACATCGCGAGCGAATGCTCCTGGAGCCGGAAGCCGCGCTCCTTCGCGATCGCCTGCTGGCGGCTCTCGATCTCGGCGTCGAAGAATTCCTCGACGCGGCCGCAATCGAGGCACACGAGGTGGTCGTGGTGCGAACCTTCGTTCAGCTCGAACACCGCCTTGCCGGATTCGAAGTTGCTGCGCGTGAGCAGGCCGGCCTGCTCGAACTGCGTGAGCACGCGGTAGACGGTGGCGAGCCCGATGTCGAGCTGCTCGTTGAGCAGGTTGCGGTAGACGTCTTCGGCCGTCAGGTGGCGCACGGGGCTCTGCTGGAAGATCTCGAGAATCTTGAGGCGCGGTAGGGTGGCCTTTAGCCCGATATTCTTGAGATCCGTCGGATTGGTCATGGCTAGGCATCCCTAGAGTACAATGCAGGGCTTCAATGTTACCGGCTTTTCGCCGTTCCAGATATACGCGCGGCCTGCACGCGGGCCAGCACGGTGAAGGAAATGATCCCAGAATCGCTTTCGCACTTTCAGAGGAGTCGCATGCGAAGTGCCATCATCGCTGCCGCCGCCGTTGTCGCGCTGGCGGGTTGTTCGTCGTACGACAGCGTGACGCAGCGCATTGCGCAGAGCATCACGCCGTATCGGATCACCGTCGTGCAAGGCAACTTCGTGTCGCAGGAGAAGGCCGCACAGTTGCAGGTCGGGATGACGCGCGAGCAGGTCCGCGCGCTGCTCGGCACGCCGCTGCTGGCGGACATGTTCCACGCGGATCGCTGGGATTACCTTTTCTACTTCAAGCGCGGCTCGACGTCGATCGTCCAGCAGCGCGACCTCGTGGTCAATTTCTCGGGCGATCGCGTGGCGAGCTGGACCGGCGCCGACAACCTGCCGTCCGAGCTCGACCTGCTGGCCGACATCGACGGCGACCGCGGCGGCAAGAAGGCGAAGGCCGCTGCCGCGGCGAAGAAGGCTTCCGAAGCCGCCGCCGCGAGCGCCGCGGAGGCTGCCGCTGCCGCGAGCCCGGCCACGGTGCCGGCGTCCGGCGCGGCGGTCGACCAGGATGCGAACGCCCAAGCGGCGCGCGCGGCGAACCGCGCGACCAACCAGGTGTCGGGTCAGGGTTCGGGTTCGCGCCGGTTCACGCCGGCCGCGCAGGCCTCGGGCGGCGCGCCGGTGCCGGGCGGCCAGCCGCCGGGCGCTGCGCCGGCGATCCAGCCGCAGTTCCAGTTCCATCGTCCGCCGCAGCCGAACGTGTCGAACGAGGCGTCGCCGCCGGTCGGCCCGCAAGGCTCGGACAACCTGCAGAACCAGCCGCTCACCGCACCGGCCCAGTAAGCGGCCGGCGTGCGGAAACGGGGCGGCATGCGCCGCCCGCCTTTAGACCTGTCGTGTAGAAAGCCATGAAGATTGCGATTGCCGGCGCATCGGGCCGAATGGGCCGGATGCTGATCGAAGCCGTTCTCAACGACGCCGACGCGCAGCTCGTCGGCGCGCTCGACCGCGCCGGTTCGCCGTTCCTCGGCCAGGACGCCGGTGCGTTCCTCGGCAAGGACACCGGCGTCAAGCTGACCGACGACCTCGACGCCGTGTTCGCGCAGGCCGACTACCTGATCGATTTCACGCGGCCGGAAGGCACGATGGCCCACATCGAGGCCGCACTGCGCCACGACGTGAAGCTCGTGATCGGCACGACCGGCTTCACCGCCGAGCAGAAGGCCGAACTTCAGGCCGCTGCGGCCAAGCTCGGCATCGTGTTCGCGGCGAACATGAGCGTCGGCGTGAACGTCACGCTGAAGCTGCTCGAATTCGCGGCGAAGCATTTCTCGCACGGCTACGACATCGAGATCATCGAGGCGCATCACCGTCACAAGGTCGACGCGCCGTCGGGCACCGCGCTGATGATGGGCGAGGCCGTGGCCGGCGCGCTCGGCCGCTCGCTCGACGACTGCGCGGTGTACGGCCGCCACGGCGTGACGGGCGAGCGCGATCCGTCGTCGATCGGCTTTGCCGCGGTGCGCGGCGGCGACATCGTCGGCGACCACACCGTGCTGTTCGCCGGGATCGGCGAGCGCATCGAGATCACGCACAAATCGTCGAGCCGCGTGTCGTACGCGCAGGGCGCGCTGCGCGCGGTCCGGTTCCTGTCGGCGCGCGGCGCCGGCCTGTTCGACATGCAGGACGTGCTCGGCCTGCGCTGACCCCGCGAGGAAACTCCGATGGCGATTCCCACCGGCGTTGTCCACTACCTCGAAAGCGGCGATGCGATCACGCACGCCGTCTCCTATGTGCTGCTGGCGATGTCCGTCGCCAGCTGGTGCTTCCTCCTCATGAAAGCCTGGCTACTGGTCCGCGCGAAGCGGCAGGGGCCGCGCGCGCTCGCCGCGTTCTGGCGCGCGCCGTCGCTCGACGCGGGGATCGCCGCGCTCGCCGGCGCCGATCGCGAGCGCGTGTTCGTGCCGCTCGCCGAAGCCGCGCGCGACGCGGCCGGCGACCACGATCCCACCGCGCTGGCCGCGCGCGTCGAGCGCGGCGAGCGCGTGCTGCGCGCGTTGCGTCATGCGATGCTGCGCTCGCAGCGGCGCCTCGAATTCGGCCAGGTGCTGCTCGCGTCGATCGGCAGCACCGCGCCGTTCGTGGGCCTGCTCGGCACCGTGTGGGGTATCTATCACGCGCTCGGCAGCATCGCCGCGAGCGGGCAGGCGCAGATCGAGAACGTCGCGGGGCCGGTCGGCGAGGCGCTGATCATGACCGCGTTCGGGCTGGTCGTCGCGATTCCCGCGGTGCTCGCGTACAACATCCTCGGCCGGCTCGTCCGGCAGCTCGCCGAGGAACTCGACGGCTTCGCGCGCGATCTGCACGTATTCGTGTGCGCACAGGGCGCCTGACGCGCCGGCTCCGGAGGAACGATCATGGCATTCGGCGGGCTCGAGCACCACAAGACGTCCGCGCCGATGGCGGAAATCAACATGACGCCGCTGATCGACGTGATGCTCGTGCTGCTCGTCATCTTCATCATCACCGCGCCGCTGATGACGCACGCGATCCGGCTCGACCTGCCGAAGGTCGCGGCCGGCGTCGCGCGCGACACGCCGCAATCCGTCACGCTGTCGATCGACGACGCGGGCAAGCTCTACTGGGACGACGCGCCCGTCGCGCTCGACGCGCTGCCCGCGCGCTTGCGGGCCGCCGCCGCGGGCGCCGCGCCGCCCGAACTGCGGCTGCGCGCGTCGCGCGCGACGCGCTACGACGTGATCGCGCAGGTGATGGGCGCCGCGCAGGCCGCGGGCCTCACGCGGATCGGCTTCGTGACCGACGTGCCGCCGGCCGGCGCCGCCGGCGCGAAGCCCTGATCCGTCGTCGTTGCGGGCCGCCGGCCCGCGAGACCGGCCGTGCGGGCCCGCACGGGCGGTATAATCGACGTTTTTCCCGGCCCGGAACCGGTCAGCACGTTCCTGCGCCGGGCACGCACGATTTCGATCCAATCCTGCGCGCGCGCCGTCGCGCCGCCTAAAGCCTAGCCCGAACCACACCATGCACGAGAGATACGTACCCGCCGACGTCGAAGCCGCCGCCCAGGGCGACTGGCGCGCAGCCGATGCCTACAAGACGAAGGAAGATTCGCAGAAGCCGAAGTTCTACTGCGTGTCGATGCTGCCGTACCCGTCCGGCAAGCTGCACATGGGTCACGTGCGCAACTACACGATCAACGACGTGATGTACCGCTATCTGCGGATGAACGGCTACAACACGCTGATGCCGATGGGCTGGGATGCATTCGGGATGCCGGCCGAGAACGCCGCGATGGCCAACGGCGTGCCGCCCGCGAAGTGGACCTACGACAACATCGACTACATGAAGGGCCAGATGCAGTCGATGGGCCTCGCGATCGACTGGTCGCGCGAGATCGCGACGTGCAAGCCCGACTACTACAAGTGGAACCAGTGGCTGTTCCTGAAGATGCTCGAGAAGGGCATCGCGTACAAGAAGACGGGCACCGTGAACTGGGATCCGGTCGACCAGACCGTGCTCGCGAACGAGCAGGTGATCGACGGCCGCGGCTGGCGCTCGGGCGCGCTCGTCGAGAAGCGCGAGATCCCGATGTACTACCTGCGGATCACGCAGTACGCGGATGAGCTGCTGAACGACCTCGACGGCCTCGGCTGGCCCGAGCGCGTGAAGATCATGCAGCAGAACTGGATCGGCAAGAGCTTCGGCGTGAACTTCGGCTTCCCGTACGAACTCGACGGCGAGCAGAAGCTGCTGCGCGTGTTCACGACGCGCGCCGACACCATCATGGGCGTCACGTTCTGCGCGATCGCGGCCGAGCACCCGCTCGCCGCGCGTCTCGCGCAGGACAAGCCGGAGCTGCAGGCGTTCATCGACGAGTGCAAGCGCGGCGGCGTCGCCGAGGCCGACGTCGCGACGATGGAGAAGAAGGGCGTCGCGACCGGCTTCTCGGTCAAGCACCCGCTGACCGGCGAGCCGGTCGAGGTGTGGATCGGCAATTACGTGCTGATGAGCTATGGCGAAGGCGCGGTGATGGGCGTGCCGGGCCACGACGAGCGCGATTTCGCGTTCGCGAAGAAATACGATCTGCCGATCAAGCAGGTGATCGCGAGCGAAGGGCAGACGTACTCGCTCGACGCATGGCAGGAGTGGTACGGCGACAAGGAAACCGCGGTCTGCGTGAACAGCGGCAAGTACGACGGCCTGCGCTACACGGAAGCGGTCGACGCGGTCGCCGCCGACCTGAAGGCCGGCGGCTTCGGCGACAAGCAGGTCACGTGGCGCCTGCGCGACTGGGGCGTATCGCGCCAGCGCTACTGGGGCACGCCGATCCCGATCATCCACTGCCCGTCGTGCGGCGACGTGCCGGTGCCGGAGCAGGATCTGCCGGTCGTGCTGCCGGAAGACCTCGTGCCGGACGGCTCGGGCAACCCGCTCGCGAAGTCCGAAGCGTTCCTGAACTGCACGTGCCCGAGGTGCGGCGCGGCCGCGAAGCGCGAAACCGACACGATGGACACCTTCGTCGATTCGTCGTGGTACTTCTCGCGCTACACGGCACCGGACGCCGAGACGATGGTCGACGCGCGCACCGATTACTGGATGCCGATGGATCAGTACATCGGCGGCATCGAGCACGCGATCCTGCACCTGCTGTATTCGCGCTTCTGGACCAAGGTGATGCGCGACCTCGGCCTCGTGAAGTTCGGCGAGCCGGCGAAGAACCTGCTCACGCAGGGGATGGTGCTGAACGAGACGTACTACCGCGAAGACGCGGCGGGCAAGAAGACCTGGTACAACCCGCTCGACGTGACGGTCACGCACGACGACAAGGGCCGCCCGGTCGGCGCGACGCTGAATGCGGACGGCCAGCCGGTCGTGCTCGGCGGCATCGAAAAGATGTCGAAGTCGAAGAACAACGGCGTCGATCCGCAACTGCTGATCGACCAGTACGGCGCCGATACCGCGCGCCTGTTCACGATGTTCGCGGCGCCGCCCGAGCAGCAGCTCGAGTGGTCGGGCGCGGGCGTCGAGGGCGCGAGCCGCTTCCTGCGCCGCGTGTGGAGCTTCGGCTACGCGAATCGCGAAGCGCTCGCCGCGCGCGCGGGCTTCGACGCCGCCGCGCTCGGCGACACCGACAAGGCGCTGCGCCGCGAGATCTACGGCGTGCTGAAGCAGGCCGATTTCGACTACCAGCGCCTGCAGTACAACACGGTCGTGTCGGCCGCGATGAAGATGCTGAATGCGATCGACGGCGCGAAGGGCGCGACGCCCGCCGTGCTGCGCGAGACCTACGGCGTGCTGCTGCGCGTGCTGTACCCCGTCGTGCCGCACGTCACGTTCGAGCTGTGGAAGGCGCTCGGCTACGCGGACGAATTCGGCCCGCTGCTCGATGCGCCGTGGCCGAAGGTCGACGAGGCCGCGCTCGAGCAGGCCGAGATCGAACTCGTGCTGCAGGTGAACGGCAAGGTGCGCGGTGCGCTGAAGGTCGCGAAGGACGCGAGCCGCGACGCGATCGAAGCGGCGGCGGTGGCCGACGAGGCATTCGCGAAATTCAGCGACGGCAAGCCGGCGAAGAAGATCGTCGTCGTGCCGGGCCGCCTCGTGAACATCGTCGTCTGACGGCCGCCGGCCGTCGGACGTACCCAGAAGGAGCGAAGGTGATCCGCAGATCGTTTTTGATGCTCGTCGGCAGCACGGTCGTGCTGTCGGCATGCGGCTTCCAGTTGCGCGGCCAGCAGGACTACGCGTTCAAGCACCTGTTCGTGGCCGGTGCGCCGGCGCCCGTCGAGGCGCGGCTCACGCGCCTCGTCCAGGCCGGCAGCGACACGAAGATCGTCAAGTCGGCGGACGACGCCGACGCCGTGCTGCGCATGTGGGAGTCGCGTGGCCAGAACACGCTGACGCTCAACAAGTACGGCTCCGCGCAGGAATACGCGCTGTTCTACACGCTGAACTACACGCTGACGAGCAAGGACGGCACCGTGCTGATCCCGCCGAGCGCGATCGCGCTGAACCGCGCGATGACGTACAGCGACCAGTACACGAACGCGAAGGCGCAGGAAGCCGACATCCTGTACGGCGACATGCAGAACGACGCGGTCGATCAGTTGATGCGGCGTCTCGCGATCGTCCACTCGCTGACGCCGGCGCCGGAGGACGTGGTGCCGGGCGTGGCGCCGCGCGCGCCGCTGCCGCCGCCGCCGCTCTGATCGCGGGCGCACGCAGCGATGCAATTGCGACTTGATGCGCTGGAGCCGCACCTCGCGAAGGGGTTGGCCGGGCTCTATACCGTCTACGGCGACGAGCCGCTGCTCGCGCAGGAAGCGTGCGACCGCATTCGTGCGGCCGCGCGCGCGGCCGGCTTCACCGAGCGTTCGGTGCATACGGTCGAGCGCGGTTTCGACTGGAGCGTGCTGCTCGGCGCGACCCAGGCGATGTCGCTGTTCGGCGAGCGCCAGCTGATCGAGCTGCGCATTCCGTCGGGCAAGCCCGGCAAGGAAGGCGCCGATGCGCTGAAGACGCTCGCGGCCACGCCCAATCCGGACGCGCTGATGCTCGTCACGTTGCCGCGCCTCGACGCGGCCACGCAGAAATCCGCCTGGTTTACCGCGCTGCAGAACGGCGGTGTCGCGCTGAAGATCGATCCGGTCGACCGTGCGCAGTTGCCGAACTGGATCGGCCAGCGACTCGCGATGCAGGGCCAGCGCGCCGCGCCGGGCGACGACGGGCGCCGCGCGCTGCAGTTCATCGCGGAGCGCGTCGAGGGCAACCTGCTCGCCGCGCACCAGGAAATCCAGAAGCTCGGGCTGCTGTATCCGCAGGGCGCGCTGTCGTTCGAGCAGGTGCACGACGCGGTGCTGAACGTCGCGCGTTACGACGTGTTCAAGCTGAACGAAGCGATGCTCGCCGGCGACGCCGCGCGGCTCGCGCGGATGATCGACGGGCTGAAGGGCGAGGGCGAGGCGATCGTGCTCGTGATGTGGGCCGTCGTCGAGGAGTTGCGCACGCTGCTGCGGATCAAGCGCGGCACGACGGCCGGCAAGCCGCTCGCGACGCTGCTGCGCGAGAACCGCGTGTGGGGGCCGCGCGAGCGGTTGATCGCGCCCGCGCTGAACCGCGTGTCGGAAGCGGTGCTCGAAAAGGCGCTCGCGTTCGCCGCGAAGCTCGACCGGCAGGTCAAGGGGCTCACGGCCGTCGCACCGGGCCGCCGCACGCAGGACGAGCCGCCGCCCGACCCGTGGGACGGGCTGTTCCAGCTTGCGATGACGGTCGCGGGCGCCCGCGGCGAGCGACCGCCGACCGCGGGTCGCGTGCGACGCTAGGTCCCGTCCGGGCCGTCAGCGCGCGCTGCGCAACCCGCTTACAATGCTTCGATGGCTGGCGCGGCATATCGGCCGCTGCCCTGCACGGATGGCTGTCCCGCGGATCGTCGCGCCCGGATGGTCGTCCCCCGGATGGCCGGCCCATGCTTCCCCACGAATTCATGCCGCTCCGCGCGGCTCGCTTCTCGAGTCACACGATGGATATCGATCAGTACATGACCGACCTGGGCCGCCGCGCCCGGCACGCTTCCCGCGCGATGGCGCGCGCCAGCACGGCCGCGAAGAACGCGGCGCTCGACGCCGTGGCCCGCGCGATCGAACGCGACGCGCAGGCGCTGAAGGATGCGAATGCGCGCGACGTCGCCCGTGCCCGCGAAAAGGGGCTCGATGCGGCGTTCGTCGATCGCCTGACGCTGTCGGACAAGGCGCTGAAGACGATGGTCGAAGGGCTGCGCCAGGTCGCGTCGCTCGCCGATCCGATCGGCGAGATCGGCAACCTCAAGTTCCGCCCGAGCGGGATCCAGGTCGGCCAGATGCGCGTGCCGCTCGGCGTGATCGGCATCATCTACGAGTCGCGCCCGAACGTGACGATCGACGCGGCCGCGCTGTGCCTGAAGTCGGGCAACGCGACGATCCTGCGCGGCGGCTCCGAGGCGCTCGAATCGAATACCGCGCTCGCGAAGCTGATCGGCGAAGGGCTCGCGGCGGCAGGGCTGCCGCAGGACGCGGTGCAGGTCGTCGCGACGGCCGATCGCGCGGCGGTCGGCAAGCTGATCACGATGACCGAATACGTCGACGTGATCGTGCCGCGCGGCGGCAAGAGCCTGATCGAGCGCCTGATCAACGAGGCGCGCGTGCCGATGATCAAGCACCTCGACGGCATCTGCCACGTGTATGTCGACGATCGCGCCGATCTGGCCAAGGCGCTGACGGTGTGCGACAACGCGAAGACGCACCGCTACGGCACGTGCAACACGATGGAAACGCTGCTCGTGTCGAGCGGCATCGCGGAGAAGCTGCTGCCGCCGCTCGGCAAGCTGTATCGCGACAAGCAGGTCGAACTGCGCGTCGACGCGGCCGCGCGCGCGGTGCTCGCCGATGCGGGCGTCGGCCCGCTCGTCGACGCGACCGAAGAAGACTGGCACACCGAGTATCTCGCGCCGGTGCTCGCGATCAAGGTCGTCGACGGGCTCGACGCCGCGATCGAGCACATCAACCACTACGGCTCGCATCACACGGATGCGATCGTCACCGAGGCTCACGACCGCGCGATGCGGTTCCTGCGCGAAGTCGATTCGGCGAGCGTGATGGTCAACGCGTCGACGCGCTTCGCGGACGGTTTCGAATTCGGCCTCGGCGCGGAAATCGGCATCTCGAACGACAAGCTGCACGCACGCGGCCCCGTCGGCCTGGAAGGGCTGACGTCGCTGAAATACGTGGTGCTCGGGCACGGCGAAGGCCGTCAATAAGTCAACAACGAGGCGCATCACCAATGGCAATGCTCTGGGTCAAGACGTTCCATATCGTTCTGATCGCCGCGTGGTTCGCGGGGCTCTTCTATCTGCCGCGCATCTACGTGAACCTGGCCATGGAGACCGATCCGGCCGCGGTGCGGCGCCTGCTCTTGATGGCGCGCAAGCTGTTCCGCTTCATGACGATGATCGCGGTGCCGGCGCTGGCCTGCGGGCTGTGGCTCTGGCTCGCGATCGGCATCGGGCAGGGGCAGGGCTGGATCCATGCGAAGGTGACGGTGGTGCTGCTGCTCGTGATCTACCACGCGTATTGCGGGCACCTGCTGCGAGTGTTCGAGCGCGGCGAGAACCGCCGCACCGACAAGTGGTATCGCGTGTTCAACGAACTGCCGGTGCTCGGCATGCTCGCGGCGGTCGCGCTGGTGGTGATCAAGCCGTTCTGAGCGGCGCGGCCGGCGGTTACGTCGCCGCCGAATCATGCGCAACGGCGCCCCTCGGGGCGCCGTTGTTCGTTGACGTGCGGCTCCGTGCGTCGCCGGCTCAATCCTTCGCGTCGTCGATCCGGCGCCGCGTGATCGCTTCCTTCGCGCGACCGACCCGTTCCATCAACGCCGGCCCGCGCGACAGCGCGACACCGACCGCGAGAATGTCGCCGATCGCGAGATGCGACATCCGCGACGTCATCGGCGAGAACACGTCCGTTTCCTCGGCGACGTTCGACGCGAGGCTGACCGTCGCGAGCTTCGCGAGCGGCGAATGGCTCTGCGTGATCGCGACGACTTTCGCGCCGCACGCGAGCGCGGAGCGCGCGGCGTCGACGATGTCGCGCGTGCGGCCGGTGTTCGAGATCGCGACGACGACGTCGTGCGGCCCGAGCAGCGCCGACGACATCGAGAACGTGTGCGGATCCGAATACGCGACGCTCGGCACGCCGAGCCGGAAAAACTTGTGCTGGATGTCTTGCGCGGCAATGCCCGAGCCGCCGGCGCCGTAGAACTCGATGCGCGACGCGTTCGACAGCAGCGCGATCGCGTCGGCGACGCTGCCCGCTGACAAACTGTTGCGCACTTCGATCAGCGCGCCGATCGTGCGGTCGAACACCTTGCCGATGATGCCGGGCGCCGGTTCGTCGGGCTCGACGTCGCGATACACCGACGACACGCCCGGCGCCACGCTCTGCGCGAGCCGGATCTTGAATTCGCGAAAGCCGCTGCAGCCGAGCGCCTGGCAGAAGCGCGCGATCGTCGGCTGGCTGACGCCCGCACGAGTCGACAGCTCGGTCATCGCGAGGTCGAGCACCTCGCGCGGCGCGGCGAGAATGTAGTCGGCGAGCTTGCGCTCGGACGGGCGCAACTCGGCGCGGATCGCTTCAATGCGAGGCAGCATGGGACGGCGAATGGAAATCGGGTTCGGATGAGCGAGTGTATCGCAATCGAATTGTAGAAAATCTACATGAAAATACTAGCCCAGCCGCGAAGATTCCGGTGCAGGATCAGCAGCGTGAATTAGGGTTTTCACTGATTAAACCCTTGCTGGTGGCGGGAATAACGGTTGCGAGTGAGTCGAACGGCATTGCGTGCTTGTAGTTTTTCTACTAGACTGCCTTCGTTCGATCGACGAAGCTCGACCGTCCCCACGATTCCAACCGCCGGTGTCGGCCGGCATACAGGAGCGCCCAGCATGACGTCGCTGCACCCCACTCTGGCGAAGGTCACCGAACGCGTGATCGCCCGCAGCCAATCGACCCGTTCCGCCTATCTGCAGCGCATCGACGGCGCGCAAGGCAAGTTCCCGGCGCGCGGCGCGCTGTCGTGCGCGAACCTCGCGCACGGCTTCGCGGGCCTCGAGGGCAACGACAAGTTCGCGATCAAGGCGATTCGCGAGCCGAACATCGGCATCGTGTCCTCGTACAACGAGATGCTGTCCGCGCACGCGCCGTACAAGGATTTCCCCGAGATCATCAAGGCGGCCGCGCGCGAGAACGGCGGGGTCGCGCAGTTCGCGGGCGGCGTGCCGGCGATGTGCGACGGCGTCACGCAGGGCAACCCGGGGATGGAGCTGTCGCTGTTCTCGCGCGAGGCGATCGCGATGGGCACGGCGATCGCGCTCACGCACAACATGTTCGATGCGGCGCTCTGCCTCGGCATCTGCGACAAGATCGTGCCGGGCCTGCTGATCGGCGCGCTGCAGTTCGGCCACCTGCCGACGATCTTCGTGCCGGCCGGCCCGATGACGAGCGGCCTGTCGAACGACGACAAGGCGAAGATCCGCCAGCAGTTCGCGACCGGCCAGGTCGGCCGCGACGCGCTGCTCGAAGCCGAATCGGCCGCGTATCACGGCCACGGCACCTGCACGTTCTACGGCACCGCGAACAGCAACCAGATGCTGATGGAGCTGATGGGGCTGCACCTGCCGGGCTCGGCGTTCGTTCACCCGCATACGCCGCTGCGCACCGCGCTGACGGCCGAGGCCGCGCGCCGCGTGCTCGACCTGACCGTCGAGCGCGGCCACTACACGCCGATCGGCCACGTGATCGACGAAAAGGCGATCGTCAACGGGATCGTCGCGCTGCTCGCGACGGGCGGCTCGACCAACCACACGCTGCATCTCGTCGCGATCGCGCGCGCGGCCGGCATCCTGATCGACTGGAACGACTTCGACGAGCTGTCGGCCGTCGTGCCGCTGCTCGCGAAGATCTACCCGAACGGCAAGGCCGACGTGAACCACTTCCACGCAGCGGGCGGTGTCGGGTTCCTGGTGCGCAACCTGCTCGAAGGCGGGCTGCTGCACGAAGACGTGACGACGGTCGCGGGCAAGGGCCTGTCGCACTACACGAAGGAGCCGAAGCTGATCGACGGCAAGCTGACGTGGGTCGACGGTGCGGCCGAGAGCCACGACACGAAGGTGCTGCGCGGTATTCGCGACCCGTTCCAGCCGGACGGCGGCCTGCGCCTGATGCAAGGCCGGCTCGGCCGCGGCGTGATCAAGATCTCGGCGGTCGCGCCGGAGCACCGCAAGGTGACGGCGCCCGCGATCGTGTTCGACTCGCAGGAGGCCGTGCAGGAAGCGTTCGATCGCGGCGAGCTGAAGCGCGATTTCGTCGCGGTGGTGCGCTTCCAGGGCGCACGCGCGAACGGCATGCCCGAGCTGCACCGTTTGACGCCGCTGCTCGGCGTGCTGCAGGATCAGGGCTTCCATGTCGCGCTGGTGACCGACGGCCGCATGTCGGGCGCGTCGGGCAAGGTGCCGGCGGTGATCCACGTGTCGCCGGAAGCGCTGCTGGCCGGCCCGATCGGCAAGGTGAAGACGGGCGATACGCTCGTGATCGACGCGGAAGCCGGCGTGCTCGACATCGAGATCGACGACGCCGAGTGGCACGCGCGCCCGGTCGCGCAGCCGCAGCACCAGGCCGAGAACGAAGTCGGTTTCGGGCGCGAACTGTTCGGCGTGTTCCGCGCGGCCGCGGCGCCGGCCGAGCAGGGCGCATCGGTTTTCGGGGCGCTGGTCGGCGAAACGGCCGTCAGCGTCGCCGCATGAATTTCAAGGAGCCAATTCAATGAAGACGATTGCTGAAATCGTGAAGCTGGGCCCGGTGATTCCGGTGCTCGCGTTCGACTCGGTCGAGCAGGGCGAAAACGTGTCGCGCGCGTTGCACGCGGGCGGCGTGAAGGTGCTCGAGATCACGCTGCGCACGCCGGCGGGCCTGGAGGCGATCCAGCGCGCGAGCCAGCTCGCGGACGACATCGTCGTCGGCGTCGGCACGATCACGAAGCCCGAGCATTGCGCGCAGGCCAAGCGCGCGGGCGCGACGTTCGGCGTGTCGCCGGGCCTGACGAAGGAGCTGCATCTCGCGTCGCTCGACGCCGGCCTGCCGTTGCTGCCGGGCGTGATGACGCCGAGCGACATCATCCAGGCGCTCGAATTCGGCTACGAGATCGTGAAGTTCTTCCCCGCGCAGCAGGCGGGCGGCGTGCCGATGCTGCAGGCGTTCCACGGTCCGTTCCCGGCGCTGAAGTTCTGCCCGACCGGCGGCATCACGGTCGACACCGCGCCGAACTTCCTGAAACTGCCGAACGTCGTGTGCGTCGGCGGCTCGTGGCTCACGCCGAAGGCCGCACTCGCCGCGCAGGACTGGGCGGAAGTCACGCGTCTCGCGCAAGCGGCGAGCCAGTTGCCCCGCTAAGACTTGTACCGGATGACAAGGGCCTGTTCGCGCCAGTAACGGGCTTGCGAACGAGCCTTTCCGCCCGCAGTGCAAGGCGTGAGGAGCGCCGTTTGGCCGAGCCAAACAAGCGACGAACGACGCCGCAATGTGGGCGGAAAGGCTCGTTCCCGTGTTTGTGGAAAAATAATTCGTGGGGCTGGCCACCAGAAGGGCCGATCGCTGCGTCATGCTCCTCGCGAATACGCCAAGTATTCGCTTCGTCGCATTCCTTGCGCTCGGCCCTTCCGGTGGCCAGCGCAAGCCCGTTACTGGCGCGAACAGGCCCTTGACCCTCGGAAAGCAAGCGTTAGTGCTTGTTTTACCGAGGGTTTTTGCTGATGGAACCGGTTCTATCCGCGGATCGCAAAGATAAGTAAAATTCAGCGTCCTGACGGGGGGGTACCCCCGTGTTTCGGAGACCTGCATAGCCGGGCATACTCGCAACGACTCGCCCGGTTCGAACAATTCTAGGAGGAGTGCCACATGGGGGCCGTCCAAGGCAGCATGCTGCTTGTATTCACGCTGATCGCGATTGCCGCGCTGATCCTGATGATCGCGCGCTACAAGATCTACCCGTTCCTGGTGCTGATCATCGTTTCGCTCGGCCTCGGCCTCGTCGTCGGCATGCCGATGGACAAGATCGTCAAGTCGTTCGAAACGGGCACCGGCGGCACGCTCGGTCACATTGCGATCGTCGTCGGCCTCGGCACGATGCTCGGCAAGATGATGGCCGAATCGGGCGGCGCCGAACGGATCGCGACCACGCTGATCGACTGGTTCGGTGAAAAGAACATCCACTGGGCAATGATGTTCGTCGCGATCATCGTCGGCCTGCCGGTGTTCTTCGAAGTCGGCTTCGTGCTGCTGATCCCGATCGCGTTCAACGTCGCGAAGCGCACCGGCAAGTCGCTGCTCGTCGTCGGCCTGCCGATGGTGGCCGGCCTGTCGGTCGTGCACGGGCTGATCCCGCCGCACCCGGCCGCGCTGCTGGCCGTCCAGCAATACGGCGCCGATATCGGCAAGACGATCGCATTCGGCCTGGTCGTCGGCGTGCCGACCGCGATCATCGCCGGTCCGCTGTTCGCGCTGATGATCTCGAAGTTCGTGAAGTTGCCGGACAACAACCCGCTCGCATCGCAATTCGTCGATTCGAACGCGGATGGCCGCAAGCGCGAACTGCCGAGCTTCGGCATCACGCTGTTCACGATCCTGCTGCCCGTCGTGCTGATGCTCGTCGGCAGCTGGGCCGACCTGGTGTTCGCGCCGAAGTCGCTGCCGAACAACCTGCTGCGCTTTGCCGGCAACTCGGACGTCGCGCTGCTGATCGCCGTGCTCGTGAGCTTCTTCACGTTCGGCAAGCTGCAGGGCTTCAACCGCGACCAGATCCAGAAGTTCTGCGGCGAGTGCCTGGCGCCGATCGCCGGCATCACGCTGATCGTCGGCGCGGGCGGCGGCTTCGGCGGCGTCCTGCGCGACAGCGGGATCTCGCAGCAGATCGTCGAGACCGCGAAGCACGCGCACCTGTCGCCGCTGCTGCTCGGCTGGTTCGTCGCGGCGCTGATGCGTCTCGCGACGGGTTCGGCGACGGTCGCGATGACGACGGCCTGCGGCATCGTCGCGCCGATCGCGGCGGCGGCCGGCACGGCGGTCAGCCCGGAACTGCTGGTGCTCGCGACCGGCTCGGGCTCGCTGATCTTCTCGCACGTGAACGACGGCGGTTTCTGGCTGATCAAGGAATACTTCGGGATGACGGTCGGTCAGACGTTCAAGACCTGGTCGCTGCTTGAAACCATCATCTCGGTGCTCGGTCTCAGTTTCACGTTGCTGCTGAGCATGGTTCTGTAACAAGGGGTAGTCAATGATTCTGATCGCAATGGGCGTGTCGGGCGCGGGCAAGTCGCTGATCGGCGAAATGCTGGCGGAACGCCTGTCGTGCAGCTATACCGATGGCGACGCGTTTCACAGCGCGGCGAACAAGGAAAAGATGCACCACGGTATTCCGCTGACCGATGAAGACCGCTGGCCGTGGCTGCGCACGATTCGCGCGGCCATCGAGGAAAAGCAGCGCGCCGGCGAAACGGCCGTGTTCACGTGCTCGTCGCTGAAACGCTCGTACCGCGACGTGCTGCGTGGCGCCGATACCGACGTGCGGTTCGTGTATCTGAAGGGCTCGTTCGAGGTATTGCAAGAGCGCCTGAAGAGCCGCACCGGCCATTTCTTCGATCCGTCGCTGCTGAAAAGCCAGCTCGATACGCTCGAGGAGCCGGGCCCGGACGAAGCGATCGAGGTCAGCATCGAGCTGACGCCCGAGCAGATCGTCGATCAGGTCATGCTGAAGATCGGCCTCCCGCACCCGCACTGAGCGCGGTTCGCGGCCGCCAACGAAAAAGGCGCCTTCGGGCGCCTTTTTCGTTGGCGGCGCGTATGCCGGTCAGGCGGTGCGCGCGCGTTGCGCGATGCCGTCGAGCAGCACGTCGAGCATCGTGTCGTGTACGACGGCCGGATCGAGCCGCGCATAGAGCGGGGCGGCCGATTTGACGAGCGGATGCCCGGCGTCGGACAGCGCGTGCATTTCCGCGAGCTCGACGTCGTTCGCGGGCCGTGTGAGGCCGCCCGCTTCGGCGGCGGCGAGGCCGATCACGCTCGCGTACCAGCCGACGCATACCGACGGCAGCGCCGCGCGCGGGATGCCGGCGTCGGTCAGCGCGCGATGCACGGCCTCGATGTGCGCGAGATCGGCCGGCCCCGTGCTCATGTGCCGCTGCAGCAGCGCGAACGCGGCCGGGTAGCGCAGCGCGAGCGCTCGGTACTGGCGCGCGAGATCGCGCAGCCGTTCGCGCCACGGCTGCGACGGATCGACCGGCACGAGCGAGCGCGACAGCGCATTCGCGATCGCGCGACTCAGGCCCTCCTTCGACTTGAAGTGATACAGCACGCTCATCGGATCGCAGCCGACCGATTGCGCGAGCTTGCGCACGCTGAACGCGGCTTCGCCGACGTCCTCGAGCAGCGCGAGCGCGGCCGCGACGATCGCGTCCTTGTCGAGGCCGCGCGGGCCTTGGGCGGGTTTGTCTTTCATCGAGACGGGCTGGCCGGCATGGCGCCGGCTGTAAACTTGACGAAAGCTTATTCTACACTGTAGAATTATTTCTGCGGTGTAGAAATTGGGTGTCCCGGCACCTTTCGATACGTGCTTTCGCACAGTCCGGGATCCAGGCGGCACGAGCGTGCCCGCCGTCAACACGGGCCCTCGCGCCTCCTTTCTCGTTGACACCCAAGTGGAACCGGCTGCCCCACCCGCGAAGCCAGAAGGCTCTTCGACAGGCGGCCCAAGACCATGCAAGTGCAATCATGACGTCCGATAACAAGCCCCTGATCCAGGGCGAAGCGCGTTTCGAGCAAACGCAACTGAACATCGAAAAAGACAACTGGAACTGGTGCGATCCGGCCCGCTACGACGGCGCGCGTCCAGCGAACTGGTACGAAGCGTCGCTGTCGCGCCACGAAAACAGCGCGCCGCTCGCGCGCGACGCCGTGTGCGACGTGCTCGTGATCGGCGCGGGCCTGCTCGGCGCATCGGCTGCGCTGCATCTCGCGCAGGTGGGCGTCGACACGATCCTCGTCGACAAGCATCACGTCGGCTCGGCCGCGTCGGGCCGCAACGGCGGGCAACTGACGCCCGGCCTCGCGCGCTGGGAAGCCGCCGACATGATCGACCACCTGTCGCACGACGATGCGAAGCGGCTGTGGCGCTTCGCATCCGCCGAGTCGATGGACCTGATCGACGAGATCGGCGTGCGTTACGCGCTCGATCTCGACCGCAAGCGCGGCCACGTCACGGCGGCGGTTCACCCCGGCCACATGAGCGCGCTGCTCGACGGCGCGGATGCGCGCCGCCATCTCGGCGATGCGGGCGTGACGCTCGTCGGCCGCCACCAGCTGCACGACGAATACGTGCGCTCCGGGCTGTATCACGGCGCGGCGATCGATGCGCTCGGTGGCCAGATTCACCCGCTCGCGCTGGTGCGCGGCATGGTGCACGGCTTCCGGCTGAACGGCGGCGCGTTGTTCGAGGGCACCGAAGTGCTCGAGCTCGACGAGACGCCGGCCGGCGTCGTCGCGACGACGCCCGGCGGTACGATCACCGCGCGCAAGGGTGTCGTGCTCGCGCTGCACAACACGACGTTCCGGCTGCTCGACGACGGCGCGGCGACCACGGTGCCGTTCTTCACGTACGTGAGCGTGACGGCGCCGCTCGACGTCGACGTCGCGACGCTGATGCCCGCCGGCATGCCGGTGTACGACACGCAGTTCCAGATCGACTACTACCGGCCCGTGCGCGGCAACCGCCTGCTGTTCGGCGGGCAGGGCACCGGCAGTTGCTGGGCGCAGCCCGACGTCAACGCGTATCTGCTGACGCGGCTGAACACGGTGTTTCCGCAGGCCGACGGCAGCTTCGCGCTCGACTACTGCTGGAGCGGCGTCAGCGACTTCACGCTGAACGGCGCCACCGACAGCCGCAAGACCGACGGCCGCGTGCCGATGTACATGGTGCAGGGCTGGAGCGGCCACGGCGTCGCGCAGACGGTGCGGATCGGCAAGGCGATCTGCGACGATTTCGTCGGCCGCAACGACGATTTCTCGATGCTCACGGGCATCGACCACCGCGCGATTCCGCTTGGCCGGCAGTTGTCGCCGATCGCGATTCCCGCCGCGAAGGCAGCGATGAGCGTGATGAGCGCGCTCAACCCGGGCCGGATGATTTCATTCTGATCTTCGTCCTGCGCGCGAGCGCCCATGAAAAAGCCCGATGCGATTGCATCGGGCTTTTTTGTCGGGCGACGGCGCTGCTTACGCGATCCGCTTCGCGAGTTCGACGGCCTTGCCGATGTACGACGCCGGCGTCATCGCGAGCAGGCGATCCTTCGCGTCCTGCGGGATCGCGAGCGTGCCGACGAATTCCTGCAGCGCTTCGCGCGTGATGCCCTTGCCGCGCGTCAGTTCCTTCAACTGCTCGTACGGGTTCTCGATGCCGTAGCGGCGCATCACCGTCTGCACCGGCTCGGCGAGCACTTCCCAGCAGTTGTCGAGATCTTCGTTCAGGCGCTGCGGGTTCACCTCGAGCTTGTCGAGGCCACGGATCAGCGAATCGTACGCGAGCAGCGAATAGCCGAGCGCGACGCCCATGTTGCGCAGCACCGTCGAGTCGGTCAGGTCGCGCTGCCAGCGCGACACCGGCAGCTTGTCGGCGAGGTGGCGCAGCGTCGCGTTCGCGAGGCCGAGGTTGCCTTCCGAGTTCTCGAAGTCGATCGGGTTGACCTTGTGCGGCATCGTCGACGAGCCGATCTCGCCGGCTTTCGTCTTCTGCTTGAAGTAGCCGACCGAGATGTAGCCCCACACGTCGCGATCGAGGTCGAGCAGGATCGTGTTCGCGCGCGCGACCGCGTCGAACAGTTCGGCCATGTAGTCGTGCGGCTCGATCTGGATCGTGTACGGGTTGAACGTGAGCTTCAGGCGGTTTTCGATCACGTCGCGCGAGAACGCTTCCCAGTCGAATTCCGGATACGCGGACAGGTGCGCGTTGAAGTTGCCGACCGCGCCGTTCATCTTGCCGAGGATCTCGACCTTCTCGATGCGCGCGATCGCGCGGGCGAGGCGCGCGGCGACGTTCGCGAGTTCCTTGCCGAGCGTCGTCGGGCTGGCCGGCTGGCCGTGCGTGCGCGACAGCATCGGCTGTTCGGCGTGTGCGTGCGCGAGTGCGACGAGGCGCTGGTGGACCGTGCGCAGCGCCGGCAGGATCACGTGTTCGCGCGCGCCGGCGAGCATCATCCCGTGCGACGTGTTGTTGATGTCCTCGGACGTGCACGCGAAGTGGATGAATTCGCTCGCCTTCTCGAGTTCGGCCTGGCCCTTCACCGATTCCTTCAGCCAGTATTCGACGGCCTTCACGTCGTGGTTCGTCACGCGCTCGATTTCCTTGATGCGCGCGGCGTCGTGCGCGGTGAAGCGCTCGGCGAGCTGCAGCAGGAACTGTTCGGACGCTTCCGAGAAGCGTGGGACTTCCGCGAAGCCGGCGCGCGACAGTGCGATCAGCCAGTGCACCTCGACGGTGACGCGGTGGCGCATAAAGGCGGCTTCGGAGAGCCAGTCGCGCAGCGCTTCGGTCTTGCTGGCGTAGCGGCCGTCGATGGGCGAGAGCGCGGTGAGGGCGAAAAGCGTATCGGGACGAGTGTCGGACATGATCGGGCGGGGCCTTGGGGCCGGGTCGAGCGAGGGGAGAGAATCCGGCATTTTACCATTGGCGCGGGACGATCCCGGCCGAACCGGCCCGGTCGCCGGCGCCACGGCCGAACGATGCCCGGGCGGCGCGCGAACGGCCTGCGGGCAGGTGCCCGCGCCGGCTCGTCGGGCCGCCAGGCAAGCCGCCGGCCGGGCCTGCCCGCCGGTAGAATGCAGGCTTCTTCCCGACCGCCGCCCGCCGCGCCCGCCTGCATGGAACTGAAATGGCTCGAAGACTTCGTCTCGCTCGCGGAAACGCGCAGCTTTAGCCGGTCCGCCGAGTTGCGGCACGTGTCGCAGCCGGCGTTTTCGCGGCGCATCCAGGCGCTCGAGGCATGGCTCGCGACCGAGCTGATCGATCGTTCGGTCTATCCGACCCGGCTCACGCAGGCCGGGCAGATCTTCTACGAACAGGCGCTGACGATGCTGTCGCAGGCGCACGAGGCCAGGACGCTGCTGCGCGGCCACGTCGGCGCGCCGGTGCCGACGATCGAATTCGCGGTGCCGCACACGCTGTCGCTCACGTATTTCCCGCGCTGGCTCGAGCGGATCGAGGCGAAGATGGGGCAGGTCCACACGCGGTTGCGCGCGCTGAACGTGCACGACGCGGTGCTGTCGCTCGTCGAGGGCGGCTGCGACCTCGTGATGGGCTACCACCACCCGAGCCATCCGGTCGCGCTCGACCCGGCCCGCTACGACATGCTGATTCTCGGCAGCGAGCCGATCAGCCCGTTCTCCGCGCCCGGCCGCGCGGGCCGGCCGCGCCATACGCTGCCGGGCGCGGCCGACGCGCGCGTGCCGTATCTGTCGTATACGCCGAACGCGTATCTCGGCCGGATGACCGAAGTCATCATCGCGAACGCGCCGACGCGGCTGTTCCTCGATCGCGTGTACGAAACCGACATGGCCGAAGGGCTGAAGGCGATGGCGCTCGCGGGCCACGGCGTCGCGTTCCTGCCGCACAGCGCGGTCGACGACGCGGTCGCGGGTGGCCGGTTGATCCGGCTCGACCGCTCGGCGCGCGGCGGCGGCGCGCATCCGTTCACGTTGACGATGGAGATCCGGCTGTACTGCGACAAGCTCGCGCTGCAGGGCGACGATCCGCGGCAGAAGCTCGTGCGCGCGCTGTGGGACGTCGTGCGCGACGAGCTGCGCGAAACCGCCGGCGGCGGCACCGGCTAACCGCCGACGGTTGATCCGGCCGGCTGACGGCGGCCTTGCGGCGCCTGTCGGACGGCTGTCCGCCGGCCGGCTCGCGCGTCGGCAAAGCGGTTTTTCACGAGCGCGATGCCCGGCCGATCGCGGGCGTTCTTGCGCAAATCGACCGCGATTTTGCGAAAAATCGCGATCATGCAAGAAACGCATAATCGAATAAACAAACGGCATTGGATAAAAAAAACGGGTTTTTCGACAATGTGCGCAATCCGTTGAACGTTGGAGCCTCCATGTCTTCGCAACAGCAGTCCATCCCGTCCTACCTGCACGCCGACGATCTCGGCCCGTGGGGCAACTACCTTCAGCAGGTCGATCGCGTCGCGCCGTACCTCGGCTCGCTGTCGCGCTGGCTCGAAACGCTGAAGCGTCCGAAGCGCATCCTGGTCGTCGACGTGCCCATCGAGCTCGACAACGGTACCGTCGCGCACTTCGAGGGCTATCGCGTGCAGCACAACGTGTCGCGCGGCCCGGGCAAGGGCGGCGTGCGCTACCACCAGGACGTGACGCTGTCGGAAGTGATGGCGCTGTCGGCATGGATGTCGGTGAAGAACGCGGCCGTGAACGTGCCGTACGGCGGCGCGAAGGGCGGCATCCGCGTCGACCCGCGCAAGCTGTCGCGCGGCGAGCTCGAGCGCGTGACGCGTCGCTACACCAGCGAAATCGGCATCATCATCGGCCCGAACACCGACATTCCGGCGCCGGACGTCAACACCAACGAACAGGTGATGGCGTGGATGATGGACACCTTCTCGATGAACCAGGGCCAGACGTCGACCGGCGTCGTGACCGGCAAGCCGATCGCGCTCGGCGGTTCGCTCGGCCGCAAGGAAGCGACGGGCCGCGGCGTGTTCGTCGTCGGCTGCGAAGCGGCGAAGAAGAAGGGCCTCGAGATCGAAGGCGCGCGCATCGCGGTGCAGGGCTTCGGCAACGTCGGCGGCATTGCGGCGAAGCTGTTCCAGGAAGCGGGCTCGAAGGTGATCGCGGTGCAGGACCACACGGGCACGATCTACCAGCCGGCCGGCCTCGATTCGAACAAGCTGCTCGACCACGTCGCACGCACGGGCGGCGTCGCGGGCTTCGAAGGCGCCGAGCCGATGCCGAACGACGAGTTCTGGACGGTCGAGACCGACATCCTGATCCCGGCGGCACTGGAAAACCAGATCACCGAGAAGAACGCATCGAAGATCCGCACGAAGATCATCGTCGAAGGCGCGAACGGCCCGACGACGACGGCGGCCGACGACATCCTGAGCGCGAACGGCGTGCTCGTGATCCCCGACGTGATCGCGAACGCGGGCGGCGTGACCGTGTCGTACTTCGAGTGGGTGCAGGATTTCTCGAGCTTCTTCTGGACGGAAGACGAGATCAACCACCGTCTCGAGCGCGTGATGCGCGAAGCGTTCGCCGGCGTGTGGGCGGTCGCGGAAGAGCACAAGGTGACGGTGCGTACGGCGGCGTTCATCGTCGCGTGCAAGCGCATCCTGATGGCGCGCGAAATGCGCGGCCTGTATCCCTGATCGGTTCGACTACGATCGACGCATGACGCAATCCTCGCGATTGCGTGCATGAACCCTCGCGGGCGGTGCCGAATCCGGCGCCGCCCGCGTGCGCATTCAGGCGCCGGAAGCCGGGAGGACGGCTTCGCACGGGGCGATTCGTAGTGCGGTAAACAACCAGTACTTTCAAAAATATTACTTTGATACACTGGCGCGGGTTTTAGCCAAGGAGATGACCAAAATGAAATACCACAAGGCAGTCCTGATGGTGGCGGCGCTTTGCGCGTTCGCAAGCGGCGCGCATGCTCAGGAGACGGGCACGCTGAAGAAGATCAAGGACACGGGCGTGATCGCGCTGGGCCACCGCGAATCGTCGATTCCGTTCTCTTACTATGACCAGAACCAGCAGGTGGTCGGCTATTCGCGCGACTTCCAGATGAAGGTCGTGGATGCGGTGAAGAAGAAGCTGAACCTGCCGAACCTGCAGGTGAAGAACATCCCCGTCACGTCGCAGAACCGTATTCCGCTGGTGCAGAACGGCACGGTCGACATCGAGTGCGGCTCGACGACCAACAACGCCGAGCGTCAGCAGCAGGCCGCATTCTCGAACACGATCTTCGTGATCGGCACGCGCCTGATGACGAAGAAGGATTCGGGCGTCAAGGATTTCGGCGACCTGAAGGGCAAGACGGTCGTGACGACTGCCGGCACGACGTCGGAGCGCCTGCTGCGCAAGATGAACAACGACAAGCAGCTCGGCATGAACATCATCAGCGCGAAGGATCACGGCGATTCGTTCAACACGCTGGAATCGGGCCGCGCGGTCGCATTCATGATGGATGACGCGCTGCTCGCGGGCGAGCGCGCGAAGGCGAAGCAGCCGGGCGAATGGGTGATCGTCGGCACGCCGCAATCGGAAGAGGCCTACGGCTGCATGATGCGCAAGGGCGATACCGACTTCAAGAAGGTCGTCGACGACGCGATCTCGCAAGTCGAGAAGTCGGGCGAAGCCGCGAAGATCTACGCGAAGTGGTTCGAGAACCCGATCCCGCCGAAGAACCTGAACCTGAACTTCCCGCTGTCCGAGTCGATGAAGAAGCTGTACGCGAACCCGAACGACAAGGCGCTCGACTGATCACACTGCCGTTGATGCAGAAATGACGCTCATGAGACGGAAGAGGCCACGCTTCTTCCGTTTCTTTTTGCTGGAGTCTTGCCCATGTCTTACCACTGGAACTGGGGCATCTTCCTGAGCCCCGTGTCGACCGGCGAGCCGACGACTTATTTCGGATGGCTGATGTCCGGCTTCTGGGTGACGATCGAAGTGTCGCTCGTCGCCTGGGTCATCGCGCTGATCGTCGGATCGCTGTTCGGCGTGCTGCGCACCGTGCCGAACAAATGGCTCGCCGCGATCGGCACCGTGTACGTGTCGATCTTCCGGAACATTCCGCTGATCGTGCAGTTCTTCATCTGGTATCTCGTGATACCCGAGCTGCTGCCCGCGTCGATCGGCACCTGGATCAAGCAGTTGCCGCCCGGCACGCAGTTCTTTACCGCGTCGATCGTCTGTCTCGGCCTGTTCACGGGCGCGCGCGTGTGCGAACAGGTGCGCTCGGGGATCAACGCGCTGCCGAAGGGCCAGCGCGCGGCCGGCCTCGCGATGGGCTTCACGCAATGGCAGACGTATCGCTACGTGCTGCTGCCCGTCGCGTACCGGATCATCGTGCCGCCGCTCACGTCGGAATTCCTGAACATCTTCAAGAACTCCGCCGTCGCGTCGACGATCGGCCTGCTCGATCTGTCCGCGCAGGCGCGCCAGCTCGTCGACTACACCGCGCAGACCTACGAGTCGTTCATCGCGGTCACGCTCGCGTACGTGCTGATCAACCTCGTCGTGATGGCGTTCATGCGCTGGATCGAAGGCCGCACGCGGCTGCCCGGCTATATCGGAGGCAAGTGATGCATCAGTTCGACTGGAGTAGTATTCCCGGCGCACTGCCGACGCTGTGGTCGGGGGCGGTCGTCACGTTCAAGATCACGCTGATCGCGATCGTGGTCGGGATCGTCTGGGGCACGCTGCTGGCGCTGCTGCGGCTGTCCGGCGTGAAACCGCTCGCGTGGTTCGCGAAGGGCTACGTCACGGTGTTCCGCTCGATCCCGCTCGTGATGGTGCTGCTGTGGTTCTTCCTGATCGTGCCGCAGCTGCTGCAGGGCGTGCTCGGGCTGTCGCCGACGATCGACATCCGCCTCGCGTCGGCCATGGTCGCGTTCTCGTTGTTCGAAGCCGCGTATTATTCCGAGATCATCCGCGCCGGCATCCAGGCGGTGCCGCGCGGGCAGGTGAATGCCGCGTTCGCGCTCGGCATGAACTACGCGCAGGCGATGCGCCTCGTGATCCTGCCGCAGGCGTTCCGCGCGATGGTGCCGCTGCTGCTCACGCAGGCGATCGTCCTGTTCCAGGATACGTCGCTCGTGTACGTGATCAGTCTCGCGGACTTCTTCCGCACGGCCGCCAACATCGGCGATCGCGACGGCACGACCGTCGAGATGGTCCTGTTCGCCGGCGCATGCTATTTCGTGATTTGCTCGTTGGCGTCTGCTCTCGTCAAGGGTCTCCAGAAAAAGGTCACAAGATGATTTCCATCAAGAACGTTTCGAAGTGGTACGGCCAGTTTCAGGTCCTCACCGAATGCACGACCGAGGTCAAGAAAGGCGAAGTGGTCGTCGTATGCGGCCCGTCCGGCTCCGGCAAGTCGACGCTGATCAAGACCGTGAACGGCCTGGAGCCGTTCCAGCAGGGCGAGATCCTCGTGAACGGCCAGTCGGTCGGCGACAAGAAGACGAACCTGTCGAAGCTGCGCTCGAAGGTCGGGATGGTGTTCCAGCATTTCGAGCTGTTCCCGCACCTGTCGATCACCGAGAACCTGACGCTCGCGCAGATCAAGGTGCTCGGCCGCGGCAAGGACGAGGCGACCGAAAAGGGCATGAAGCTGCTCGATCGCGTCGGCCTGAAGGCGCATGCGCACAAGTTTCCGGGCCAGTTGTCGGGCGGCCAGCAGCAGCGTGTCGCAATCGCGCGCGCGCTGTCGATGGACCCGATCGCGATGCTGTTCGACGAGCCGACGTCCGCGCTCGATCCCGAGATGATCAATGAAGTGCTCGACGTGATGGTCGAACTCGCGCAGGAAGGGATGACGATGATGGTCGTCACGCACGAGATGGGCTTCGCGAAGAAAGTCGCGCATCGCGTGATCTTCATGGACAAGGGCGCGATCGTCGAGGACGACCGCAAGGACGATTTCTTCTCGAATCCGAAATCGGACCGCGCGAAGGACTTCCTCGCGAAGATCCTGCACTGAGCGTTCGCGCGTCTTGCGCGCACCCAGCCAGAAACCGCCCGGCATGCCGCCGGGCGGTTTTTTTTCGTCCGCCGCCGGGCGTTACCAGCTGTACCGGTAGCCGACCTGCCCGACGATCCCGCGCCGGTAATCGCCGCCGATGTTGCGCGCGATCTTCGCGTTCGCATACAGCTCGCCCGACTTGCCGAAGCCGGCGGTCACGCCGACGCCGAGCTCGTACCACGTGCGCCCGAGATGTGTCGCGAACGGCGTGCCGCCGACGACGGTCTGCCCCGGCGACAGGAAGTCGTGCAGCACGTCGGCCGTGAAGTACGGCGTCGCGGCGCCGCCGCCCGCGTCCGACTGGAGGTTCGGCCGGAAGAAGCGCACGCCGACGCGGCCGCGCAGCGCATGCGTCGTCGTGCCCGAGACGGCCGACACGTTGTCGTTGAACCCGTTCAGCTTCAGGTACTGATACATCAACTGCGCCTGCGGCTCGACCGCGATCGGCAACGTGCCGAGCGCGAACGGCTTGCCGACTTCCTGCGACAGCGCGACGCCGAAGCCGTTCTGCGACGCTTCGTTGCCGTAGTTGTCGCGATAGCGGTTGCCGTAGTGCGTGACCTGTCCGACGCTGTCGAAGTAGGTGCCGTCAGGCAGATAGCGCGTCCAGTAGCCGCCCACGCTCTGCGCGTGCATCTCGACCGAGCCCGTCGACGTCGACAGGTCGGGCGAGCCGGCGCGCGCCATGTCGCTGAAGCTCGCATTCGCCACGCCGATGCTGGCCGTCACGCCCGCATGCGTGCTGCCGGCGCCGTTCGGCGCCTGATCGACGGTCCAGTCCTTGCCGAACTGCGCGAAGAACGTGCGTTCGTCGGCCGAGAAGCGGCCCGCGTTCGCATCGAGGCTCTGGCCGCCGATACGCCCCCACACGCCGTCGCGATTGCCGGGCTGCTGCTTCTCGACGTTGTAGATGTCGCCGACGCGCTCGTGCAGCCGGCCGAGCGTCGAGAAGCCGTAGTCGGCGTTCAGCAGCGGCGTCATCGCGTAGCCGGAGACGCCCGGGCGATACGCGAGCGCGCCGCCGTTGCCGTTTCCATTGCCGTCGTTGCCGCCGTCGCCGCCGCCGGACGGGTGGATCGGGTCGCCGGGGTCGGTCGGGTCGAGCTGCGAACGCAGGTACCAGCCGTTCGCGTCGCTCTGCCCGCCGCGATAGAGCCGGTACTCGTATGCGCCGGCCTGTACCGGGCCCGCGAGATGGAACGCCGACACGGCGGTCGTGCCGCCGTTGGTCGTGACGACCACCGGAATCCCGTCGCCGGTCGTCAGTGCGCCCGTGCCGGCCGTATTGGCGATCTTCAGGCCGGTCGTGCCGGTCGCCGCGCCGCCGTTCACGATCAGCCGGTCGGTCGGTGACGCGTCGGCGCCGAGGTACGTGTTCAGCGCGATCGTGCCGCCGTTGCCGACGTAGCCGCCGGTCGTCAGCGTCTTGTAGCTGCCGGCCAGCGTCGGCGAGCCGGTCGGCGCGGCGAATGCGACGAGGCCCGCGTTGCTCAGGCGGCTCACGACCGAGCTGCCCGTCATGCGCCACGTGCTCGTGCCGTCGATGGTCAGCGCGACCGGGTCGATCTTTCCGGTCAGCGTCGTGCCGTTCGCGAGGAACACGTTGCCGGTGCTCGACGCGTCGGAAACGATGTCGCCCGCGAGGTTCACCGCCGATGCGTCGAACGTCACGTTGCTGCCGTTCGCGAGGTTCAGCAGCGTGCCGTTGCCGGCCGTCACGACCGTGCCGTTGCGCACCGCGATGTCGGCCGTGCCGCCGCGCGCGGCGAAGGCCGGCCCGGTGGCGGCCGTCACGCTGCCGCCGTCGACGAGTACCGAGCTGGTCGCGCCGTTCGCGAGCGTGTCCGACGTCAGCACGCCGGCCGTCGCGCCCGCGAGCGTCGTACCGGTCAACGCGAGCACGCCGCCGCTGTTCGCGGTTGCGCCGTTGCCGGCCGCGCTGGCGAGCGACGATCCCGCATCGGCGATGCGGCCGCCGTTTTGCACGACGACGGCATCGGCCGCGCTTCCCGATGTCGAGATTTTCGCGCCCGACAGCAGGGCCGTCGCGCCGGCGTCCATGACGATCGCATGAGCGTTCGTGCCGGTCGTCGCGACGGTCGTTCCATGGGCCGTGAGCGTGGAATCGGCTCCCGACACGGACAGGCCGCGCGCATCGGCGCCCGCCGTGCGGACGACCGTGGCCGCATCGGTCGCGATGCGCGCGCCCGCGCCGGTCGACGTCAGGCCGGCGGCGCCGTTGCCGGTCGTGGCGACCTGCGTGCCGGACAGCGCGATCGTTGCATTCGCACCGAGGTTGCGGATCCCGCTGCCCGCTCCGCCGACCGCGATCGACGTCGCGCCGGCCGCGATACCGCCGCCCGTGACGGTCGAGTCGATCAGCACGCCGTCGGCGCTGCCGTTCGCGATGACGGCGCCGGCGCCCGACAGCGCGACCGATGCGCCGGCCCCCGTCAGGCGTACGCCCGCGATACCGTCGTCGGCTTCGATCGAACCCGCATTCGCGAGCGTGGCCGACGCACCCTGCACGAGCGCGCCCGTGCCGTTGGCGACCCGGATCGTCGACGCGTTGTTCACCGTGCCGAGCGTGCCGGCCACGACGCCCGTCGAGCCGGCGCCGGTCAGCGACACCGTGCTGCGGTTCTCGAGCGTGCCGAGGTTTTGTGCGACGAACCCCGTCACGCCGGCGGTCGACGACGTGACGGCGGCATCGTTGATCAGCGTCGTCGCGACCGGTGCGCCGGCATTCGCGCCGGCGAGATCGTGCGCCTGGCCGTCCACGACGCCCGCGGTCGCGCCGCCCGCGTTCAGATTGATCGTCGCGCCCGCGTCGATCGTGCCTTTCGCGCCGCCTTCGACCGCGATCGCGATGCCGTTCGCGCCGTTGACGTTATAGACCGCGTTGCCGGTCGACAGCGTAGTGCCGGCATCGGTCGCAAGCACGCCGCGCGCCCGCTGGCCGTTGACGTCGGTCGTCAGCGCGCCGGCCGTCGACGCGCCCGTGTAGGCCGCGCCGCCCGCAACGCGGAACAGCGTCGAATCGTCGGTGTCGACGCTCAGGTGCTGCGCGGCGACGTTGATTTTCGAGCCTGCGCCGTATGCATAGAAGCCGATCTGGTCGGTGCCGGACGTGAAGGCCGGCACGGCGTTCGCACCGACGTCGATCGTTGCGCCCGAACGCGCATGCACGCCGATCGCGCCCGTGCCGGTCAGGTTCAGCGCCCCGTCGACCGTGGCCTTCGCGAGCGGCCCTTCGGCCCAGACGCCGTAGTTGCGCGTGCCCGACGCGGGATCGAGGCCGCCGGCCACGTCGATCGTGCCGGTCGACGTCGCGGCCGTCGCGTTCGTGCCGGTGCCGACGACCATGATGCCGATGCCGTTCACGCCATTCAGCGTGATCGTGCCCGTGTTGGTCACGGCCGCCGCGGTGTTGGCGGCGAGCATGCCGACGTTGGCGAGCGGCGTGCCGGGCGCGGCGCCGTCGACGACGATCGCGCCCGCGTTGGTCAGCGCGCCGGAGGTCGAACCGATGCTCGCCAGCGCGGCGCCGTTCTGCGTTTGCGTGCCGATCACGATCGTGCCGAGGTTGCTCGCGGTGCCCGACGCGCCGAGCAGGATGCCGTACGCGTGCGCGGACAGCGCGACGTCGTTCGCGGCTTCGGGCGAGGCGGCGTCGTACTGCGCGGCGCGGCCGAGATAGATCGTGCCGCCGGCTTCGTTCGTGAAGCTGCCGCCGGCGACGAGGCCGCCGATCACCTGGCTGTCGAGCGTCGTCGCGTTGACGCCGACGTTGATCGTGCCGGCGTTCGATGCGCGTGCGCCGTCCGTGGCGGCTACCGCGTAGTTCTGCAGGTCGGGGCGCGTGCTGTTGAAGGTCCAGGCGCCGACGTTCATCACGCCGTTGTTGACGAAGGTCGTGCCGGCGCCGTTCGCGTAGATGCCGCTACCCTCGGTGTATGCGTTGAGGCTGAAGTTGTAGGGCCGCGCGGCGCCGCTGGTGTCGAAGTTGTCGCCGGCTGCGTAGCCGGACGAGATCACGCCGTTGTTCACGCCACTCGCGCCGGTCAGCAGGCGCACGAGCGTGAAGTCGCCCGACAGCCGTCCGTCGTTGACGAAGTGCGCGCCGTTTTCGGCGAGGACCGCCGAGCTCGAGTCGATCGTGTTGGTGCCGCGGAAGTCGATCTGGCCGTCCTTGCCGATGTGCAGCGTCGCGTTTGCGCCGGTGCCGTGCATGACCGTCAGGTAATCCATCCGCAGCGTGTTCTTGTCGCCCGGCGACACGTTGTTCGCATACTCGAACGATTGCGTGGAGAATGTGACGGCCTGGCTGAATGCTTGATCGTACGCGGCCTGCGAGCCGAGTGCGCCGCTCTGGACCGAGCGCACGAGAAAGGTGTTGTACGCGGCGAGCGACGCGGCGTCGGTGACCGTCCAGGCGCTGCCGTCGAACGCCGTGAAGGTGCCCGCATACGCCGGCACGTCGAGCAGCAAGTGGCTGACGGGGCCGCCGCTCGCGAGATAGTCGCCGGTGCCGAGCCAGACCTGGTTGCGCGAGTTCCAGTTGACGACGCTTTGCGCCGTGCCGGTGCCGTCCGCGACGAACAGATCGGTCTGCTTGGGCGCCATCGTGATCGCGTTGCCGGCCGCCGTCGGCGCGCCCGCGGGATCGCCGATCGACACGTCGAGCGTGCCGCCGGAGCGTTCGACGGTGCCGATCCGCGTGTTCACGTACTGGTTGCCGTTCACGTCGTGATAGACCGGCACGTTGATCGAGCCGGCGCTCGATGCCGCGAACGCACCCGAGTCATAGGTCGCGACCGACGTATGGCTGCCGGTGATCGAGTCGGGCGTGCTGACGCTGCGCGTCTTGCCGCCGATCGACAGCAGCGGCTGGTCGGGGTTGCCCGATACGACGGACGTGCTGCCGAGCGGCGTCAGCGTGTAGCCCATGTCGCCGGTCGCGCCGGTCCAGGCGCCCGTCAGGCCGACCCGGTCGCCGCCCGACACGGTCGTGGCGCCGGCCAGGTTGTCGTTGACCGTCGGGCTGAAGCTGTCGAGCGTGCAGGTGCCCCCGTTCGCGATTGCGGCGCCGCTGCCGCAGGTCGATGCGTGCGCGGCGCCGGCCGACAGCGCCGCCAGTGCGGCGCCGAGCGCCGCGACGCGAAGCGGCGACCGGCGCGTCGTTGCGTGCGCGGTGCGACGACTCGAACCCGATGCGTTGCCCGAGCGCTTGCCGCGCGCCCGGGCCGTTTCCGCAACCGCGACCCAGCAGCCGGCGGCTTCGCTCCATATCGATCGAAATGAGTGATTCACGGCATACCCCTCTTTCTTCTTTTTGACGTGGCATTCGCCGCCATTCGGCGAATTCGCATTCCGCGGTGGGGAAACGATCCGAAGGGGCGTGCGGCGGCTATGGCCGCGTGTCGCGCCAATCGTGTTTCGTTACACCGAGGATGGGCGGAGTCTACTGATTCGGGTGGCCGTCGATTATCGAGAAACGGGAAACTGTAATGATGCGAACCGTAATGCGTGGTATTTTCGATTTGTGTGGTTAATCGAACCGAAGGCCATGGTGGTGGCGGGTTTGGGGGATTTTTTCGAAAATCCGGAAGGGCTGCCGGAGTAGGTGGGGTAACGCACGGTTCCGACGGGAGGGGCGCGCTAAAATGCGAGACCGGGATTTTCGTTTTAATCGGTCGTCGTTTTGTTCGTTGCGTCTTTTATTTATTTTCGCTTGTAAATTAATAAAATCAAGCAAATGTTGCATGACGTCGATCGGTTGCGCCGGGTGGTCGTCAAAATGAAACCATATTGGCCGCAGCGCGGCGATTTACGCCGATGACGGGCGTCGTCGGACGCGTCGCGTGAAGCTCGCGCGGCTGGCAGTGCGCAGGAAGCGGCCGATGCCGCGCTTCAGAAATCGATCGCGTCGTCGGAATCGCCGTCGGCCGCGGTGGCGAGCGCTTCGCGAACCGCCGTGCGCGGCGCGGACGCCGACGCGTCAAGCGACGGGTTGCGCAGTTTCTCGAGCACGCGCTCGGGCACCGGAATCCGCATCCGCGCGGCGACGTCGCCGCACTGGAACATGATCAGCTCGCCCGGCTCGAATGCGGTCCAGACTTCGTTGTCGGTGAGCGGCTGCGTCGCGATCACCGCGACGCGATCCTCCGGCGTCGTGTATTTCGCGAAGTCGATCGACAGGTCTTCGTCGACGAGATGCGCGGTCGAGAACGGCCAGCGCCGCACGAGGTAGTGCAGCCGCGTCGAGCAGTGCGCGAAGAGCGCCTGGCCGTTCGACATCAGGAAATTGAACACGCCGTGATCGGTGATGCCGCGCGTCAGCTCGCCGACCCGCTCGAACAGTTCGGGCAGCGGCGGCTGCGCGCCGGGAAAGGCCTCGCGCAGCCCCTGCATCAGCACGCAGAACGCCTGCTCGCTGTCGGTCGTGCCGACCGGATGGTAGACGCTGCTGTCCATGTCCGGCGCGTAGTCCTGCAGATCGCCGTTATGCGCGAAGATCCAGTGCCGGCCCCACAGCTCGCGCATGAACGGATGGCTGTTCTCGAGCAGGATGTGCCCTTGCGTCGCCTTGCGGATGTGCGCGATCGTGTTCTTGGATTTGATCGGGTAGCGCTTCACCATTTCGGCGATCGGCGACGTGGCCGATGCCTGGTGATCGATGAAGAGACGGCAGGCCTTGTCTTCGAAGAACGCGATGCCCCAGCCGTCGGCATGGTGATCGGTGAGCCCGCCCCGGGCCGCGAAACCTGTGAAGGAGAATGTGACGTCCGTCGGCGCGGCGCAGTTCATTCCAAGGAGTTGGCACATTTTACGTGGGGCGGCAGGCTGAAGCGGGGTAACGAACCGGGCGAACCCCGGTACAATGCGGTTTCTAGCATATCACCGAGCCCTGAGCGGTAAAAAGCGGATTCCGCTGGCCAAAGGCCCCGTGTTGCGGTTTGCCGTCAGTCGGCCCGCGCACGCGCGTTCCGGCCCCGCCGATGGCAAGCCCGTTCCTCACGACGCCTCCTATGACTGCCTCGAACGCTTCTTCCCCGGCGACGCTTTCGCTCGCCCGTCCCGACGACTGGCACCTGCACCTGCGAGACGGCGACATGCTCGCCGCCGTGCTGCCGCACACCGCCCGTCAGTTCGGCCGCGCCATCGTCATGCCGAACCTGAAGCCGCCGGTCACGACCACCGCGCAGGCGCAGGCCTATCGCGAGCGCATCCTCGCCGCGCTGCCGGCCGGGCTGACGTTCGAACCGCTGATGACGCTGTACCTGACCGACAACACGCCGCCCGACGAAATCCGCCGCGCGCGCGAGAGCGGCTTCGTGCACGGCGTGAAGCTGTACCCGGCGGGCGCGACGACGAACTCCGACCACGGCGTCACCGATCTCGCGAAATGCGCGAAGACGCTCGAGGCGATGCAGGAAACCGGCATGCCGCTGCTCGTGCACGGCGAGGTGACCGATGCGTCGATCGACCTGTTCGATCGCGAGAAGGTGTTCATCGATCGCGTGATGACGCCGCTGCGCCGCGATTTCCCGGGCCTGAAGGTCGTGTTCGAGCACATCACGACGAAGGACGCGGCCGACTACGTGCGCGATGCCGACGCGGCGCCCGGTTTGCTCGGCGCGACGATCACCGCGCATCACTTGCTGTACAACCGCAACGCACTGTTCGTCGGCGGGATTCGCCCGCATTACTACTGCTTGCCGGTGCTGAAGCGCGAGACGCATCGCGTGGCGCTGGTCGAGGCCGCGACGTCGGGCAACCCGCGCTTCTTCCTCGGCACCGACAGCGCGCCGCATGCGCGCGGCGCGAAGGAAACCGCGTGCGGCTGCGCGGGCTGCTACACGGCGCTGCACGCGCTCGAACTGTACGCGGAAGCATTCGACACGGCCGGCGCGCTCGACAAGCTGGAAGGGTTCGCGAGCTTCTTCGGCGCGGATTTCTACGGGCTGCCGCGCAGCGCCGAGACGGTCACGCTGCGTCGCGAGGCGTGGGAACTGCCGCGCGAGATCTTCGCGGGCGATACGCCGGTCGTGCCACTGCGTGGCGGCGAGACGATCGGCTGGAAACTCGCGTGACCGGCGCGCCGCCGCGTGAACCCGGCCCTGCGGCCGGTCTCGCGGCGGCGGAGTTCGCGCGGATCGACTGGTCCGCGCCGTGGCTCGCGCCTTACGCGGAGCCGGGCCGCGCGTGGCAGGCGGCCGCCCGTGCGGGCGAGGCCGCGCTGCTCGATGCGTTGAACGGCGCGTTGCGCGGCGGCGGTCGCGTCACCGGTCGTGGCAGGCCGCTGCGCTTCGTGCCGCAGGCCGAACTGCCGCCCGGCATCGCGTACGAGACCCATATTGCGACCACCGGCCGCGTGCCGACCCGCCACAATCTCCACGACTTCTTCAATGCGCTCGTCTGGCTCGCGTACCCGCGCACCAAGGCCGTGCTGAATGCGCGTCAGGCCGCAGCGATCGATGCGGCGGGCGGGGTCGGCCCCGTGCGTGGCACGTTGCGCGATGCGCTGACGCTGTTCGACGAGAATGCGGCGCTGTTCGTCACGGCCGACCGCGCGCTTGCCGACGCGCTGCGCGGCTTCGACTGGCAGCGGCTGCTGGTTGCCGCTCGCGACGCGTGGGGTACGCGCTGCGAAGCGCGGCTGGTCGGCCATGCGCTGCTCGAACAACTCGTTGTACCGTACAAGTCCTGCACCGCGCACGCGTGGATCGTTGAAGTGAGCGCCGACTATTTTTCATGGCCCGACGCGCAACGGAGCGCGCATGTCGATGCGCGGATCGCCGCCGAACTCGCGACGCGCGCGCTGACGACCCGCGATTTCGCGCCGCTGCCGGTGCTCGGCGTGCCGGGCTGGTGCGCGGCGAACGCCGACGCCGCGTTCTACGACGATCCGGCCGTGTTTCGCAGCGGCCGCCGCTCGCGCGCTGCCGACGGCGGCGCGCAGTGCTAAAATGCGCGTCGCAAAGCAGGCCAGGCAGTCGCGGCCTCGCCGCCTTCGGGCGCGCGGGGGCGAGGAAAGTCCGGACTCCACAGGGCAGGGTGATGGCTAACGGCCATCCGTGGCGACACGCGGAACAGGGCAACAGAAAGCAAACCGCCGATGGCCCGGCGCAAGCCGGGATCAGGTAAGGGTGAAACGGTGCGGTAAGAGCGCACCGCGGCGACGGCGACGTTCGCCGGCACGGTAACCTCCACCCGGAGCAATTCCAAGTAGGCAGGCGCGCATTTTCGGATGCAGGACGGGGCCCCCGTCTCGTCTGCGGGTAGGAAGCTTGAGCGCGTCAGCAATGGCGCGCCTAGAGGAATGGCTGCCACGCGCGGCGCGCTTCGGCGCGCGGCGTGCACAGAATCCGGCTTATCGGCCTGCTTTGCCGTTCGAATACGAAAGGGCCGGCGTCTCCCAGCGGAGCGCCGGCCCTTTTTTCATGCGTTCGCCGTGCGCTCAGGCGGCGACGATGTCGAACGAATGCGTGAGTTCGGCCGTCTTCGCGATCATGATCGACGCGGAGCAGTACTTGTCGTGCGACAGGTTGATCGCGCGCTCGACCGTGGCCGGATTCAGATTGCGGCCAGTGACCGTGAAGTGGAAGTGCACCTTCGTGAACACCTTCGGATCTTCGCTCGCGCGCTCGGCCTTCAGCGTGACCGAGCAGCCGCTCACTTCCTGGCGGCTCTTCTTCAGGATCAGCACGACGTCATAGGCCGTGCAGCCGCCGGTGCCGAGCAGCACCATTTCCATCGGACGCGGCGCGAGATTGTGGCCGCCGCCTTCGGGCGCGCCGTCCATCGTGACGAGATGCCCGCTGCCGGTCTCGGCGGAAAACGCCATGCCGTCCTGGCCCATCCAGCTTACTTTGCATTCCATGCTTGCACTCCAGCGTTGCCTGATTCGGATTCGATCCGGCATTGTAGCCCGCGGCGCAACGGTCGGCTGATGCGCTGCACGACGTGCAACGCCGGCGCCATGCGAGTGGAGTGCCGAGCGGCGATTTCCCTGCTGAATTTAGGGGTTTTGCTCTAGGCGGGGACGGTTTCGGGTCGTGTCTGGTGCGATTATGTGATTGATTTAAAACGATAATCCGGGTGCGTAAGTTTGCCGGTTGAAATCCTATATCGTGGGATGTAATTTCGCCATGCAAATTTTCTTGTGAAGTCCGCAGGCCATTCGTATAATGAACCTCATTGGTTGTCGCGCTGCGGCAACCTCCGAATGTCTCCTCCACCCTCCTCCTAAGGTGGATTAAGCCCGAACCAGCCGTTCGGGCTTTTTTTCGTCTCATGCAAACATCGGCGCGCGGCTTGCACGCGCCGCCGCCGTCACGCGGGCTGTCGCGCCGCCGGCTGCGAAGTCGCGTCGGGCGGCGTGCCGCGCGTGCCGGCATCGGGCGCCGGCGCATGGGCGGCCGACGCGTGGCCGTGGCCGCGCGCGCAGAAGTGGCGCACGCGTTCGCGCACCGCACGCAGGCGCGCGATGCGGTCTTCGGCATGGGCGGTCCGGGCTTCGGCGATACGCGCGTCGAGTGCGTCGAGCTTGGCTTCGCAGCCGGAGCGGGCGGCGACGGCGGGCGCCGCGGCGGCCAGCAGGGCGGCCGCGAAGAAGGGCGTAAGTCGTTGTTTCATCATGCTGATTTGTTGTTTTTCGGGTTCGGCCGGTCGGGCGCGGCAAGGTCAGGTGCCCCGCGTCGATGGGTGCCTCCCCAGGCGCTCGGTTCGCCTGGCTGGTCGGGGCACGATCGGATTTTGGCTCATTTCGGCCGTTCCGAACACGGGACGTGGATTCTCTTTGACCACGCAGCCGTATTTCCTTTATAATTCAGGGCTTTTCCGCATTCATGCCCACGGAAAAAGAACAGGGAGAGCCTGCACCGCGCCTCGAAGCGCACACAGACAAGCAGGAAGAACACATCGGGCAAAGCATTTTTTTTGGATCGATCATGAAGACGTTTTCCGCAAAAGCCCATGAGGTGACGCGCGAATGGTACGTGATTGACGCGACGGATAAGGTTCTCGGCCGTGTTGCCAGCGAAGTGGCACGCCGTCTGCGCGGCAAGCACAAGCCTGAGTTCACCCCGCACGTCGACACCGGTGATTTCATCATCATCATCAACGCGAGCAAGTTGAAGGTCACGGGCAACAAGACGCTGGACAAGAAGTACTACCGTCACTCGGGCTACCCGGGCGGTATCTATGAAACGACGTTCGGCAAGATGCAGGAACGCTTCCCGGGCCGCGCGCTCGAGAAGGCGGTCAAGGGCATGCTGCCGAAGGGCCCGCTCGGCTACGCGATGATCAAGAAGCTGAAGGTCTACGCAGAAGCGACGCATCCGCATTCGGCTCAACAGCCGAAGGCGCTCGAGATCTAAGGGGAGCCCACATGATCGGTAACTGGAACTACGGCACGGGCCGCCGCAAGAGCGCTGTCGCACGTGTCTTCATCAAGGCTGGCAAGGGCGACATCATCGTCAACGGCAAGCCCATCGCTGACTACTTCTCGCGCGAAACGTCGCTGATGATCGTGCGTCAGCCGCTGGAACTCACGAACCACGGCCAGACGTTCGACATCAAGGTGAACGTCAATGGCGGCGGCGAAACGGGTCAGGCAGGTGCAGTGCGCCACGGCATCACCCGTGCACTGATCGACTACGATGCGACGCTGAAGCCGTCGCTGTCGAGCGCAGGCTTCGTCACGCGCGATGCGCGTGAAGTCGAGCGTAAGAAGGTCGGTCTGCGCAAGGCTCGCCGCGCAAAGCAGTTCTCGAAGCGTTAATTTCGCTTCATGGCCTCGCCGCTTTCGGGCGGCGTCCGCCGGAAAACCGCCAGCTTTCACGCTGGCGGTTTTTTTATGCCCGCTTCCGGGCCGCTGCGGCGCCCGCCTGCGCGGGCGCCCTTGATGAAATCGACAAGAACCTGTTGATTTCATGGACTTCAGCACGATCTTCTGATCGGCCCTACAATAGCGGCTAAAGCTTTTTGGAGAGTTCGAATGAACGCTGTTACCGAATCCGCAGCAACGACGACCGATATGCCGCTGCCGTTCGTCTTCACCGACGCCGCGGCCGACAAGGTCAAGCAATTGATCGACGAAGAGGGCAATCCCGACCTGAAGCTGCGCGTGTTCGTGCAGGGTGGCGGCTGCTCCGGCTTCCAGTATGGCTTCACGTTCGACGAGGAAGTCAACGAGGACGACACCGTGATGAACAAGAACGGCGTCCAGCTCCTGATCGACTCGATGAGCTACCAGTACCTGGTCGGCGCCGAGATCGACTACAAGGACGACCTCAACGGCGCCCAGTTCGTGATCAAGAATCCGAACGCAACCACCACCTGCGGGTGCGGTTCGTCGTTCTCGGTCTGAGCGCACGCCGGATCCGCGCCGGTTCGCCGGCATGAAAAACGGGGCTTGATGCCCCGTTTTTCATGCGCGCTCACCTTGCAGCGATCGCCGCGCAGCGGTTATCGCTTCAGCGCGGATAAAGCGCGCCGAGCACGCGCTCGCCGGCGGCGCCCGTCACGCTCGCGAGATTGCCGGGCTGGCGCGCGGTGAAGCGGTACGCGAGCCACGCGAACGCGAGCGCTTCGACCTGCTGCGGCGGTACGCCGAGCGCGGCCGTCGTATCGACGGTGGCCGGCACGCCGGCCTCGTGTAGCGCGTGCCGGAGCGCGTCGAGCAGCACCGGATTACGTGCGCCGCCGCCGCATACGAAGACGGCCTTGCAGCCCGGCGCGTGCTGCGCGATTTCGCGCGCCACCGACACCGCGGTGAGCGCGGTGAGCGTCGCCTGCACATCCTCCGGCGCAACCTGCGGGAACGCGGCGAGCTTCGCATCGAGCCATGCGGGATTGAACAGGTCGCGTCCGGTGCTTTTCGGCGGCGGCGCGGTGAAATACGGTTCGTCGAGCAACGCGTCGAGCAGCGGCGCGCGTACGCTGCCGCGTGCGGCGAACCTCCCGCCGTCGTCGTACGGCTTGCCCAGATGGCGGGTCGCCCACGCATCGATCAGCGCATTCGCGGGGCCGCAGTCGAAGCCGCGCACTTCGCCGCCCGCGTCGGGCAGGATCGTGATGTTGCTGATCCCGCCGAGATTGCAGACGACGCGCGTTTCGCCCGGCGCGCCGAACACCGTCGCATGGAAGGCAGGTGCGAGCGGCGCGCCGTGGCCGCCCGCGGCCACATCGCGGCTGCGGAAATCGGCGATCACGTCGATCTGGGTCAGCTCGGCGAGCAGCGCCGGATTGTTGAGCTGGCGCGTATAGCCGCGCTCGGGGCGATGGCGCACCGTCTGGCCGTGCACGCCGATCGCGCGGATTTCGTCGCGCGACAGCCCGGCCGTACGCTGCAATTCATGGCAGCACACCGCATAGCGCGTGACGAGCGCATTCGCCGCGAGCGATTCGCGGTCGATCTCGTTGTCGCCGGGCTGCTGCAGCGCGAACAGCGCGTCGCGCAGCGATTGCGCGAAGCCGACGAACGCTTCCGCGAGCACGGCCGGCGCGCGGCCGGCCTCGAAACGCACGGCGACGCCGTCGACGCCGTCCATGCTGGTTCCCGACATCAGCCCGAAGTAGATGCCGTCTGCCGGATGGGCATTCTGCGGCGGTCGTTGCGGCACGTTGGGTTCTCCTGGATCGTGCGGCGCGGGCCGGTGCCGCGCGCCTTGCGCCCGATTATCCGCGCAACCTGACGCGTCGTTAAGCGATGCGCGCGCAAGTTATGGGAAAATCCCTGTTTTTGCGACATTCTTCCCGGCACCGATGAGCACCGAACCCAGTTCCAAGCCCGTTTTCCCGATCACCGACGAAGTCCGGCATGCGCTCGCCGTCACGAAGCGCGGCGTCGACGAGCTGCTGATCGAGGAAGAGTTCGCGCAGAAGCTCGCGCGCAGCGCAGCCACGGGCACGCCGCTGCGCATCAAGCTCGGCCTCGACCCGACCGCGCCGGACATCCACATCGGCCATACGGTCGTGCTGAACAAGATGCGCCAGCTGCAGGACCTCGGCCACACGGTGATCTTCCTGATCGGCGATTTCACGTCGCTGATCGGCGATCCGTCGGGCCGCAACGCGACGCGCCCGCCGCTCACGCGCGAGCAGATCGAATCGAACGCGAAGACCTACTTCGAGCAGGCTGCGCTCGTGCTCGATCGCGACAAGACCGAGATCCGCTACAACAGCGAATGGTCGATGCCGCTCGGCGCGGACGGGATGATCAAGCTCGCGTCGCGCTACACGGTCGCGCGGATCCTCGAGCGCGAGGATTTCACGAAGCGCTTCCAGGGCGGCGTGCCGATCTCGATCCACGAATTCCTGTACCCGCTGATGCAGGGCTACGATTCGGTCGCGCTGAACGCCGATCTCGAACTCGGCGGCACCGACCAGAAATTCAACCTGCTGGTCGGCCGCGAACTGCAGAAGCAGTACGGCCAGGAACAGCAGTGCATCCTGACGATGCCGCTGCTCGAAGGCCTCGACGGCGTCGAGAAGATGTCGAAGTCGAAGGGCAACTACGTCGGCATCAGCGAGAAGCCGACCGACATGTTCGGCAAGCTGATGAGCATCTCGGACACGCTGATGTGGCGTTACTTCGAACTGCTGTCGTTCCGCAGCATGGAAGAAATCGCCGGCTTCAAGCGCGACGCCGAAGGCGGCCGCAACCCGCGCGACTTCAAGGTGCTGCTCGCGCAGGAAATCGTCGCGCGCTTTCACTCGCAGGCCGACGCCGAGCGCGCACTCGAGGACTTCAACCACCGCGCGAAGGGCGGCGTGCCGGACGACATTCCGTCGGTCACGCTGGCCGGCGCGCCGCTGGCGATCGGTCAGTTGCTGAAGCAGGCCGGCCTCGTGCCGTCGACGAGCGAAGCGCTGCGCAACATCGAGCAGGGCGGCGTGAAGATCGACGGCGCGACCGTGTCCGACAAGGGCCTGAAGGTCGAGGCCGGCGAGTTCGTCGTGCAGGTCGGCAAGCGCCGCTTCGCGCGCGTCACGCTGACCGCATGATCGCGCTGATCCAGCGCGTGAAGCGCGCCGACGTACGCGTCGGCGAGCGCACGACGGGCGAGATCGGCGCGGGCCTGCTCGCGCTCGTCTGTGCGGAGCGCGGCGATACCGAGGGCGCGGCCGACAAGCTGCTCGCGAAGCTGCTCGGCTATCGTGTGTTCAGCGACGCGGCGGGCAAGATGAACCTGGTGTCGAACATCGACGGCGAAGGCCGTGCAGGCGGCCTGCTGCTCGTGTCGCAGTTCACGCTCGCGGCCGATACCAACAGCGGGCTGCGGCCGAGCTTCACGCCGGCCGCGCCGCCCGACGAAGGCGCGCGGCTGTTCGACTATTTCGTCGCGGCCGCGCGGGCGCGCCATCCCGTCGTCGAGACGGGCGAGTTCGGCGCCGACATGCAGGTGTCGCTCGTCAACGACGGCCCCGTGACGTTCTGGCTGCAAGTGCGGCCCTGATTCTTCCCCGGAGGCGCGCCGCGATGGCCACCACGCAGATTCTTTTCATCCGCCATGGCGAGACGGCCTGGAACCGCATCAAGCGCATCCAGGGGCATATCGACATCCCGCTGGCCGACACGGGGCTCGCGCAGGCGCAGCGGCTGGCGGCCCGGCTCGGGCGCGAGGCGCGCGACGGCGCGCGGATCGACGCGGTGTATTCGAGCGACCTGATGCGCGCGCAACAGACCGCACAGCCGTTCGCCGATGCGCTCGGGCTGCCGCTGCTGCTGCGCGAAGGATTGCGCGAACGTTCGTACGGCGCATTCCAGGGGCACGACAGCACCGAGATCGAAGCGTTGTTTCCGGACGCGTATGCGGCCTGGCAGACACGCGATCCGGGCTTCGCGCCGGAAGGCGGCGAGTCGCAGCGCGAGTTCTATCACCGCGTGCTGCATGCGCTCGAACCGATCGTCGCTGCGCATCCGGGCGGCCGGATCGCGTGCGTCGCGCACGGCGGCGTGCTCGATTGCGTGTATCGCTTCGCGAACGGGATCGAGTTGTCGGCGCCGCGTACCTATCAGTTGCTCAACACCAGCATCAACGTCGTCGATTACGTGGATGGCCGCGCGCAGGTCGTGCGGTGGGCCGACGTGTCGCATCTCGAAGCCGCGAGCGACGACGACGGATACCGCAAGGTGCTCTGAGCATGCCCCCCGTCCGGCATGGCCGGCCCGGGGTTCCGTTGCCTTGCTTCGCGCGTGACGCTTACTGCGGCAGCCCGTGGCGCGTCTTGTAGTCGAGTGCGTACGCGATCTTGCCGGGTTTGTCGGCCGTGATCGGCTGGCGCAGCTTGTCGAATTCCCCCTTGCTGTATTTCTTCCCGCCGTTGATCGCATCGGCGCGCCCGAGGTCGGCGCCCGTCTTGCCGTCGATCACGGGGTCCGTGGCCGCGACCATTCGCGTCGACGCATTCCAGACCGCATTCAGGTAGCCCGTGTCGGCCTTCGCCGGATCGGGATCGGTCGTGCCGGGCCGCGTCAGGTCGTAGCCGGCCAGCGCGAACGTGCCCGGCTGCGCGCGCAACCAGTCGGCCCAGTAGAACTCGAGGTAGTCGGTCGCTTGTGCGGGTTTGCTGTAGCCGATATCGCGCGTGAAATAGACGAGCGAGCGGTATCGGTCGTTCGTCATGCCGAGCGTCAGGCCGAGGCCGGTCGGCAACTGCGCGGTCGTGATCGGCTGGCCTTCGCCGTTCTTCAGGCGCAGATAGCCGCGGCTCTGCATCTGCTGCCAGAACGCGTCGCCCGAATAATCGGCGAGGTTGTCCTTGACGACGACGTGCACGTGCAGCGCCGGGCCGCCGTCGGGCGTTTCGTAATAGGTCGACAGCCCATGATGGCCGTCGGTCAGGTACAGCGTGTCGCCGTTGGGGCCGATCACGACGGGGTTCAGCACCGAGCGGTCGCGGGCGTTCGCGTCGGTCGTCGCGCACGTGTAGCTCGCCGGCTCGCGCAGCGACGATTTGGCCGTGTAGCCGCTCGATGCGACGCCGCCGAGGCCTTCGTCCGCGCAGAAGTCGTCGAATTTCTTGTCGGGCTGCAGTTCGTAGCGGCCGAGCTTGTAGTAAATCTGGTCGTAGCCGATCGCACCCTGCGTCGGATGGAGGTCGCCGAGCGTGACGTCGATCAGGTCGCCGACGCGGGCAGCCCTCCATTTGCCCGGCTGCGGCGTGGTGGTGGCGGGCGGCGTGGGAGCCGGCGTCGTCGTGCCGCTGGACGGCGGCTGCGCGTTCGTGCGCGCGACGGCGGCGACATCGTCGCCTCCGCACGCGGCGAGGGCGAAGACGGTGGACAGGCTGGCGGCAAGGGCGAAACGGATCGGCAGGCGTGGCATCGCGGGCATCGGGCGTCGGTCGGGTGGGCGGGACACCGCACGGGTCACGGACACGCGTGACGAGCACGAGGTGCGACCATGCGTGGGTGCAAGCCCGTCAGCTTGTCACGGCTATTTGACAGTAAATTGAAATGATCGGAAGAAGCGGATCGTCAGGCAGGCGGAGTGCCGTCGGATGGAGCGGCCGTCGCGCGGCGGCGCGCACGCTTCGACGCGCCGTTCACGAGCGCCCAGCGCAGCACGGGCGCGATGGCGCGTATGCCGGGTCGAACCACCGCACGCCGTAACGGCGCGAACGTCGACACGCCGAGCATGCGCTGCGCCCACGGCGGCAACAGGTCGATCCCGGCATGCATCACCAGCGACGCGGCAGGCCGCAGCGTGGGCTTCGCGATCGGCACGTTCAGCAGGATGGACATGACCTCGAAGGTACGCGGCCCGGCGTCGAGTTCGGGCAGCATGCGCGCGAGATAAGCGGCCACCTCGGCACGCGAACGCGGAATCTCGCGGGCGCCGAGCAGCTCGGCGATCAGCGCCGTCTCCGCGTAATAGCGGTCCTGCAGTTCGCCCGGCAGCGCGGGATTCACGTAACGCAGATGCGCGGCGAGGAAGCTCGACACTTCCGCGACATGTACCCAGGTGAGCAACGCTGGGTCGTCGGCGCGGTACGGCCGGCCGTCGGGCGCGGTACCTGATATGCGCGTGTGGATCGTTTTCACGCGCTCGATCAGCGTGAGCGCGTCCGCGCGGCTGCCGAACGTCGTACCCGTGATGAACGTGGCGGTGCGCCGCAAGCGGCCGAAGATGTCGGTGCGGAACGACGAATGATCCCAGACGCCCGCGAGCGCGAGCGGGTGGAGCGCCTGCAGCAGCAGTGCGGCGATGCCGCCCGTCATCATCGACGTGAAATCGGCATGCACGCGCCAGCAGACGGCGTCGGGGCCGAACAGCCCCGGGTCTCCGGGCGGTGAGGAGAGATCGATCGACGGGCCGCCGCCGCCGGCCGTCAGGTGCGTGATACCGGCCACGAGCCGCTTGCGGATCGGCTCGGCCCAGCGTGGGCCCGGCACGGGTGCGGTGGGGTGGCGGCTGGGCGGCGTCGTCATGGCGGGTGCGGCGCGGCGACGGATTACTTCCCGTCGGGGGTATCCCACGCGTCGTGCTCGGTGATGCGGCGCGCATCGGGTACCGACAGCCCGAAGTGGCGATACGTGAGCAGCGTCGCGACGCGGCCGCGCGGCGTGCGCTGCAGGAAGCCCTGCTGGATCAGGTACGGTTCGAGCACGTCCTCGATCGTGTCGCGCTCCTCGCCGATCGCGGCCGCGAGATTGTCGATCCCCACCGGGCCGCCGTCGAACTTGTACAGGATCGCTTCGAGCAGCTTGCGGTCCATCAGGTCGAAGCCGACGGGATCGACGTCGAGCATCGCGAGCGCGGCATCGGCAACGGCTGCGGTGATCTGGCCGTCGGCCTTCACTTCCGCGAAGTCGCGCACGCGGCGCAGCAGACGGTTCGCGATCCGGGGCGTGCCGCGCGCACGCTTCGCGATTTCCAGCGCGCCGTTCGGGTCGATCTGCGCATTCAGCAGCGACGCCGAGCGCCGCACGATGCGAGACAGTTGATCGGCGTCGTAGAACTCGAGGCGCGCGACGATCCCGAAACGATCGCGCAGCGGGTTGGTCAGCATCCCCGCGCGGGTGGTCGCGCCGACCAGCGTGAACGGCTGCAGGTCGAGCTTCACGCTGCGCGCCGCCGGCCCTTCGCCGATCATGATGTCGATCTGGTAATCCTCGAGCGCCGGATACAGGATTTCCTCGACGACCGGCGACAGCCGGTGGATCTCGTCGATGAACAGCACGTCGTTCGCCTCGAGGTTCGTCAGCAGCGCGGCGAGATCGCCCGCGCGCTCGAGCACGGGGCCCGACGTCTGGCGCAGGTTCACGCCCATCTCGCGCGCAATGATGTGCGCGAGCGTCGTCTTGCCGAGCCCCGGCGGCCCGAACAGCAGCACGTGATCGAGCGGCTCGGAGCGGCGCTTCGCGGCTTCGATGAAGATCTCGAGCTGGCCGCGCACCTTTTCCTGGCCGACGTAGTCGTCGAGCTGGCGCGGCCGCAATGCACGTTCGAACACCTCCTCGTGCGACGAGGCAGGCGTGGCGGCGATGATCCGCTGCTCGGTGGCGAGTTTGTCGGTTTCAATCATGCGGCCATTGTACCGCGCGACGACGCGCGGACCACCTGGCCGAACGGCCGACTGGCGAGCGCCGCGCGGCGGCGCGACACTGGCTTCGACGGCCGGAGCGACCGCGCGTTACGCCTTCGACAGCGCCTTCAGCGCGAGCTTGATGCCTTCGGACACGCCGGTGCCGGCCGGCACGTTCTTGATCGCGGCAAGGCCTTCCTTCTCGGAGTAGCCGAGCGCCAGCAGCGCGTTGAGGATATCGGTCGCGTGGTCGGACGGCGACGCGGCCCCGGCGAGCGCGCCGAGGTCGGCGCCGAGCTTGCCCTTCAGTTCGAGCAGCAGGCGCTCGGCGGTCTTCTTGCCGATGCCGGGCAGGCGCGTGAGGCGGGCGGCGTCCTGCATCGTCACCGCTTGCGCGAGTTCCTGCACGCTCATGCCGGACAGCACGGCGAGCGCCATGCGCGCGCCGATGCCGGTGATCTTCAGCAGCTCGCGGAAGGTCGTGCGCTCCTGCGGCGTCAGGAAGCCGTACAGCAGGTGGGCGTCCTCGCGGACGATCTGCTGCGTGAGCAGCACGACGCGCTCGCCCGTTTGCGGCAGGTTGTAGAAGGTGCTCATCGGCACGTCGATTTCGTAGCCGACACCGTTGCAGTCGACGAGCAGATGAGGCGGGTTCTTTTCGAGCAGGATGCCGGCGATGCGACCGATCATGGAGGACGGGATGCGAGGAAGAAAGCGCGAGTGTAGCGCACGCGCGGCGCAATGCCGATGGGGCGCGTCCGTCAGCCCGAAGCGGCGCGCGTCGCGGGCATGTCGGGCGCGGGTAGGACGGTCAAGCCGCCAACGCGGTCGAGCCGGTGTGGCCGGGCCGCGGTGCGCGGGCGGCGTCAGCCGACCAGCCTGCCGCGCCGCACGCGCAGCCCTTTCTGCGCGAGCGCCGGCGCGAGGCCGCCCAGCGTGCTGAGCGTATTGCCGCCGTGTGCGTGGCAAATCGCCATGCCGAGCGCGTCGGCTGCGTCGGAGCCCGGCTGGCCGGACAGGTTGAGCAGCCGCGTGACCATTTCCTGCATCTGCGTCTTGGTCGCGCGGCCGTAGCCGACCACGGCCTGCTTGAGCTGCAGCGCGGTGTATTCGGCGACCGGCAGCCCCCCCGCGACGAGGCCGCAGATCGCGGCGCCACGCGCCTGACCGAGCAGCAGCGTCGACTGCGGGTTCACGTTGACGAACACCTTTTCGATCGCGGCCTGGTCGGGCGCGTGTTCGCGCACGATCGTCGAGACGCCCTGGAAGATCGTGCCGAGGCGGGTGGCCAGGTCGGCCGTCGGCGTGCGGATCACGCCGCTCGTGACATAGGCGAGCCGGTGGCCGCTGACGTCGATGACGCCGAAGCCGGTGACGCGCAGGCCGGGGTCGATGCCGAGAATTCGCATGAGTGAGGAGAATGGCGTGATGCAGCGATACTACAACGAACGGTGCGGCAAGCCGGCCGCCCGGGCGGGCGCAAAGGCGCCGCGCAATAAAAAACCCGGCGGAGGGGATGCCGCCGGGTTCTCGTGCAGCGGCCGCGCGGGCCGCATGCTGCGATCAGTGACGGAAGTGGCGCACGCCCGTCAGGATCATCGCGATGCCGTGCTCGTCGGCTGCCGCGATCACTTCGTCGTCGCGCATCGAGCCGCCCGGCTGGATCACGCAAGTCGCGCCGGCCGCCACGACGACGTCGAGGCCGTCGCGGAACGGGAAGAACGCATCCGACGCGACGGCCGAGCCGGCGAGCGTCAGGCCCGCGTTCTGCGCCTTGATGCTCGCGATGCGCGCGGAATCGACGCGGCTCATCTGGCCGGCGCCGACGCCGAGCGTCATGCCGTTGCCGCAGAACACGATCGCGTTCGATTTCACGTACTTCGCGACGCGCCATGCGAACAGCAGGTCGTCCATTTCCTTCGCGCTCGGCTGGCGCTTCGTGACGACGCGCAGCTCGCTCGGCTGCACGTTCTTCGCGTCGAGCGACTGCACGAGCAGGCCGCCGCCCACGCGCTTCAGGTCGAATGCGTTGTGGCCGTCGCCAAGCGCGATCTCCAGCAGGCGCACGTTCTGCTTCGCGGCGAACACCTGCTTCGCGGCGTCGCTGAACGACGGCGCGATCAGCACTTCGACGAACTGCTTGGCCACCGCCTGCGCGGCCGCCTCGTCGACTTCGCGGTTGAACGCGATGATGCCGCCGAATGCCGACGTCGGGTCGGTCTGGAATGCCTTCGCGTACGCGTCGGCCGAATCGTTGCCGACCGCGACGCCGCACGGGTTCGCATGCTTGATGATCACGCAGGCCGGCGCGTCGAACGTCTTCACGCATTCCCACGCCGCGTCCGAATCCGCGATGTTGTTGTACGACAGTTCCTTGCCCTGCAGCTGGCGGTAGTTCGCCAGCGCGCCGGCCGGCGCCGCGAGGTCGCGGTAGAACGCCGCACTCTGGTGCGGGTTCTCGCCGTAGCGCAGGTCCTGCACCTTGTCGAACGCCATGTTCAGCGTGGCCGGGTATGCGCTGCGCGAGGCGTGCTGCAGCTCGTCGGTCAGGCTCGTCAGGTAGTTCGTGATCGCGCCGTCGTATTGCGCGGTGTGCGCGAACACCTTCGTCGCGAGACGGAAGTTGGTCGGGTAGCCGATCGTGTTGCCGTTCGCCTTCATTTCGTCGAGGACGACCGCGTAGTCGGCCGGGTCGACGACGACCGTCACGTCGCGGTGGTTCTTCGCGGCCGAGCGCAGCATCGTCGGGCCGCCGATGTCGATGTTCTCGATCGCGTCGGCGAGCGTGCAGTCGTCCTTCGCGATCGTCGCGACGAACGGATACAGGTTCACGACGAGCAGGTCGATCGTCGGGATGCCGTGCTGTTCGAGCGCCTGCATGTGCTCGGGCAGGTCGCGGCGGGCGAGGATGCCGCCGTGCACCTTCGGGTGCAGCGTCTTCACGCGCCCATCGAGCATTTCCGGGAAGCCCGTGTAATCGGCCACTTCGGTCACGGGCAGGCCGGCGTCGGCGAGGAGTTTCGCGGTGCCGCCCGTCGACAGCAGCTTGACGCCGAGGTCGGACAGCGACTTCGCGAAGTCGACGATGCCGGTCTTGTCGGAAACGGAAATGAGCGCTTGCTTGATCATGATGGAACCACCAATAGCCAGGGAAACGGGGACGGGACGGCCGCCTACAGCAGGCCGTGCTGCTGCAGCTTCTTGCGCAGCGTATTGCGATTGATGCCGAGGTACTCCGCGGCGAGCGACTGGTTGCCGCCGGCCTGTACGAGCACGACCTCGAGCATCGGCTTTTCGACGCAGGACATCACCATTTCATAGATGTCGTGCGGATTGGAGCCGTCTAGATCCCGGAAATACACGTCCAGGCTCTCGCGGACACATTGTTCGATGTTGTGCTTGCTCATGCTGCTAACTGGTTATGGTCGTCCGACTCGCCCTGGCTGTTTTCCGCTTCGTCGTCGACGTAGACGAGGTGGTCCGACAGCGCCTTTTGCGCCTCGAAGAATGCATTGACGGCGGCGAGCTGCTCGCGGGTGGAATCGAGCGTGTTCATTCGGTGCCGGAACCCGTTGGCACCGGAAAGGCCGCGAGTGTACCAGCCGATGTGCTTGCGCGCAGTACGGACGCCGGTGAATTCGCCATAGAAAGCGTAGTGGTCTTCCAGGTGTTCGTTCATCACATGCTGGATCTCGTCGATCCGCGGCGGGGGCAGCAGCTCGCCGGTTTGCAGGAAATGATCGATTTCGCGGAACAGCCACGGCCGGCCTTGCGCGGCGCGACCGATCATCAGCGCGTCGGCGCCGGTTGCGTCGAGCACGGCCTTCGCTTTCGCCGGCGACGTGATGTCGCCGTTCGCGACGACCGGAATCCGCACGGCCGCCTTCACGGCCGCGATGGTGTCGTACTCGGCGTCGCCGCGATACAGATCGGCGCGCGTGCGGCCATGCACGGTGAGCATCGAGATGCCGGCCGCTTCGGCCAGGCGCGCGACCGTGATCGCGTTCTTGTGCTCGCGGTCCCAGCCGGTGCGGATCTTCAGCGTGACGGGCACCGCATCGGGCCCCGTGCCGACCGCCGCGACGACGGCCTCGACGATCCGCTGCACGAGCGGCTCGTTCTGCAGCAGCGCGGAGCCGGCCGCGACGTTGCAGACCTTCTTCGCCGGGCAGCCCATGTTGATGTCGATGATCTGCGCGCCGTTGTCGACGTTGTAGTGGGCCGCTTCGGCCATCATCGCCGGATCGGCGCCGGCGATCTGCACCGCGATCGGTTCGACTTCGCCTTCGTGGTTCGCGCGCCGCATCGTCTTCGCGCTTTTCCACAGCTGCGCGTTGGACGCGACCATCTCGGACACGGCATAACCGGCCCCCAGCCGTTTGCACAGCTGGCGGAACGGACGATCCGTCACCCCGGCCATCGGGGCGACGAACAGGTTGTTACGCAATACGTGAGAGCCGATAACGGGCATCGCAATGGCGCCGCCCGCGGCAAGCGCGGGCAGGGGGAAGGGAAGACGGAAAGCGGGCATTTTACCGTATTCCCATGCCCCGCCGATTTGACCCGGTTTGCTGGAGGCGCTGTGCGGTGTGCCGCGCGTCAGCTACGCTGGCCGAACATCATCTGGCGCGCGATCGCCTTCTTGAGCGGCGGCACGAACTCGAGCGCGGTGAGCGCGGCGCCGCGCAGCAACGGAAGCGGGCCCGAGTCGACCGTAAACAGGCGCGCCAGCGTGTCGGTCGCGCCGATCGTGAAGCGCCGGTCGAGCGCGCGGCGCGCGTTGAAGGTCGCGAGCGCGGTCGCTTCGAAGCCTTGTGCGGACAGCGTGTCGACGAGCGTGTGCGCATCGCGCAGCCCGAGGTTGAGCCCCTGGCCTGCAACCGGGTGCAGCGTTTGCGCGGCATTGCCGACGATCGCGACGCGACCGCTGACGAGCGTCTGCGCGGCGTTCAGGCCGAGCGGGAAGGACGCGCGCCCGGCGATCGCGACGAATTCGCCCATGCGTTCGCCGAACACGCTGCCGAGCTCGCGCAGGAACGCATCGTCGGGCAGTGCGGCACGTCGCGCCGCTTCGTCGGGCGTACAGCACCAGACGAGCGAGTAATCGGCCTGACGCGGCCCGCCGAGCGGCAGCAGCGCGAGCGGGCCCTCGTGCGTGAAGCGTTCCCACGCGACGTTCGGGCGCGGCGCCGATACCGTGACCGTGCCGACGAGCGCGGTCTGTCCGTAGTCGCGGCGATGCTTGGCCGTATCGGCCTGCTGTTCGTGGAACAGCCCGCCTTCGGCATTGACGACGATACGCGCGCGCAGCGTGCGCTCGCCTTGCGGGCCGTCGAGCGTCAGCGCGACGCCGTCGGCGTCCTGCTGCGGCGCGCGCGCGGTGGTCGACGTGAGCCAGTCGACGCGCGTGCCGCGCACCGCATTCGCGAGCGCCTGCACGATCGAGCCGTAGCGCACCACGTAGCCGAGCGCGGCGAGGGCGTGCTCGTCGCGATCGATCAGCGTGCGGCCGAAATGGCCGCGCTGCGACACGTGGATATGTTCGATCGGCGTGGCGTCGGCGGGCCACGCGAGCGTGTCGAGCAGCACGCGGCTGCCGTGCGACACGACGATCGCGCGCGGATCGTTCGCGCTCGCGGCCGGGTCGCGCGCGTCGATCAGCGCGATCGATGCATGCTGCGTCGCGCTGCGGCGCGCGAGCCAGCCGGCGAGCGCGAGCCCGACGGGGCCCGCGCCGACGATGGCGAGGTCGTAATCCGGCGTGGCGGAGGGGGAAGCGGTCGTCATCAGGGTTCGTGAAACGGTGTTGGCGGTCGAAGCGGTTCAAGCGGTCCAGGCAGTCGCAGGCGGCACGCGGCCGCTCACGCGCCGTGCGCGGCGCCCTCGCGCATCAGCGCCTCGATCTCGTCGGCCGCGACCGGCACGTCGCGCGTGATCAGTTCGCAGCCGTGCTCGCGCACGATCGCGTCGTCCTCGATGCGGATGCCGATGTTCCAGTACTCGGGCGGCACGTCGTCGGCCGCGCGCACGTACAGGCCGGGCTCGACGGTGAGCGTCATGCCGGCTTTCAGCGTGCGCCACGGCAGCGCGCCGTTGGCGTCGCGCGCGGCGAGCCGCTCGCGATAGTCGCCGCAGTCGTGCACGTCCATCCCGAGCCAGTGGCCGGTGCGATGCATGTAGAAGCGCGTGTACGCGCGCTCGGCGATCACGTCGTCGACGTTCGAGAAGCGCGTTTTCGGGATGATCCCGGTGTCGAGCAGCCCCTGCGCGAGCACGCGCACGGCCGCGTCGTGCGGCGCCTCGAACGGCACGCCCGCGCGCGTCGCGTCGATCGCGGCCTGCTGCGCGGCGAGCACGATGTCGTACAGCGTGCGCTGCGCGGGCGAGAAGCGGCCGTTGGCCGGGAACGTGCGCGTGATGTCCGACGCATAGCCGTCGAGTTCGCAGGCGGCGTCGATCAGGATCAGGTCGCCGTCTCGCGCGGCCGCGTTGCCGGCCGGATAGTGCAGCACGCACGCATTCGCGCCGGCCGCGACGATCGAACCGTACGCGGGCGCCTGCGCGCCGTGCTTGCGGAACAGGTACAGCAGCTCGGCCTCGAGCTCGTATTCGCGGATGCCGGGGCGGCACACCTGCATCGCCCGGCGGTGCGCGAGCGCGGAGATGTGCGCGGCGCGCATCATGATCGCGAGTTCGTGTTCGTCCTTCACGAGCCGCATGTCGTCGAGCAGCGGCGTGAGGTCGAGCAGCGCGTCCGGCGCGGCGACGCCCGTGCGTGCCTGCGCGCGCACCGCGTCGATCCAGCCTGCGAGCTGGCGCTCGAAGTCGGCCGATGCGCCGAACCGGTAGTGCACGGTGCCCGCATCGGCGAGCAGGCGCGGCATTTCGGTGTCGATCACGTCAACCGCGAATGCCGCATCGAAGCCGAACGCGTCGCGTGCGGCGTCGGGACCGTAGTGAAAGCCTTCCCAGATCTCGCGGTCGACGTTCTTGCCGCGGCAGAACAGGATCGATTCCGGCGCCCCGTGCGGCGCGGCCGCGTTCAGCACGAGCACGGCATCCGGCTCGGTGAAGCCCGTCAGGTAATGGAAATAGCTGTCGAACCGATACGGGTAGGCCGTATCGCGGTTGCGCAGCATTTCCGGCGCGGTGGGGACGATGGCGACGCCGCCGCCCGCGGCACGCAGTGCGGCAAGCACGCGTTCGCGGCGCTGGCGGTAGACGTCGACGGCGATGGCGGTATCGAGGGGCGCATTCATCGTGCGATTGTAGCGCCGCGCGACGCGGTGCGTGAGAGTGGGGCCGCAAGCCGCTCCGGCCAAGGCCCGCGCGGCGGCTGTTGCAAACCATCCACAGGCCGGACGGGCGATTTTCTACCCGGCCGCGCGTGCCGGTTATGATCGGCGACAACGTATACTCTCGGCGGTTCCCTTGAAAAGGCAGATGATGAAATTAATCGGTTCGCTCAGCAGCCCGTACGTCCGAAAGGCGCGGATCGTGCTTGCTGAAAAGAAGATCGACTACAAGCTGGAGCTCGAGAACGTGTGGGCGCCGGAGACGGATATTCATGCATCGAATCCGCTCGGCAAGGTCCCGTGCCTCGTGATGGAAGACGGCGCCGCGGTGTTCGATTCCCGCGTGATCTGCGAATACGTCGATACGCTGTCGCCGGTCGGCAAGCTGATTCCGCCGTCGGGCCGCGAGCGCGTCGAAGTGCGCTGCTGGGAAGCCCTGGGCGACGGCGTGCTCGACGCGGCGGTCGCGATCCGTCTCGAACACACGCTGCGGGAAGAAGGGCAGCGCAGCGCGAGCTGGATCGCGCGCCAGCAACGCAAGATCGACGACGCGCTCGTCGCGATGTCGCAGGGTCTCGGCGGCAAGACGTGGTGCGTCGGCAATCATTACACGCTCGCCGACATCGCACTCGGCTGCGCGCTCGGCTATCTCGATTTCCGGATGCCCGAGCTCGACTGGCGCGATCGCCACCCGAACCTCGACAAGCATTTCGTGAAGCTGCAGCAGCGGCAGTCGTTCGCCGATACGCTGCCGCAGAACTGAGCCGCGGCCCGGCCTTCACGCATTCGGCAGACGAAAGAAAAGCGCCCCGCGGGGCGCTTTTCTTTTTGCCGCGCCGGCCGCCGTCGGCGCGGGGCGGCCGCGCGCGTCACTCGATCGACGCGTACACGGCTTCGCCGAGCGAGAACGAATCGCTGCGCGCGATCGGCCACCACTTGTCGTACAGGGACAAGCCGCAGGTCTGGCCGTCGAGCAGCGCACCGGGTTTCAGGTATTTCAGCAGTTGCGACATCAGTCGCACCTCGTGCGGCGCGACCCGCTGCACGATGTGATGCGCGCGCAGCTCGGACGGATGCGCGAGGCCGGCCGCCTGCACGAGTTCCTGCAGCGCATGCAGCGTATTGCGGTGGAAGTTGTACACGCGCTCGGCCTTGTCGGGCACGACGAGCGCGCGCTGGCGCACCGGGTCCTGCGTCGCGACGCCGGTCGGGCAGCGGTCGGTGTGGCAGTGCTGCGCCTGGATGCAGCCGACCGCGAACATGAAGCCGCGCGCCGAGTTCACCCAGTCCGCGCCGATCGCGAGCGTGCGTGCGATGTCGAACGCGGTGATGATCTTGCCGCTCGCGCCGAGCTTCACGCGATCGCGCACGCCGATCCCGACGAGCGTGTTGTGCACGAGCAGCAGCCCTTCCTGCAGCGGCACGCCGACGTGGTCGGTGAATTCGAGCGGCGCCGCGCCCGTGCCGCCTTCCGCGCCGTCGACGACGATGAAGTCGGGCACGATGCCCGTCTCGATCATCGCCTTCGCAATGCCGAAGAATTCCCACGGGTGACCGATGCACAGCTTGAAACCGGTCGGCTTGCCGCCGGACAGCGTGCGCAGCCGCTCGACGAATTCGAGCAGCCCGCGCGGCGTCGAGAATTCCGAGTGCGTCGCGGGCGAGATGCAGTCCTTGCCCATCGGCACGCCGCGCGTTTCGGCGATTTCCGGCGTGATCTTCGCGGCCGGCAGCACGCCGCCGTGACCGGGCTTCGCGCCCTGCGACAGCTTCACCTCGATCATCTTGACCTGCGGATCGGCGGCCTGCTTCGCGAACTTGTCGGGGTTGAACGTGCCGTCTTCGTTGCGGCAGCCGAAGTAGCCGGACGCGATTTCCCAGATGATGTCGCCGCCGTGCTCGCGGTGGTACTTCGACAGCGAGCCTTCGCCGGTGTCGTGCGCGAAGCCGCCTTTCTTCGCGCCGAGGTTCAGCGAGCGGATCGCGTTCGCGGACAGCGAGCCGAAGCTCATCGCCGAGATGTTGAAGATCGAAATGTCGTACGGTTGCGCGCGATTCGCGCCGACGCGGATGCGGAAGTCGTGGCTCGGCAGCTTCGTCGGCGCGAGCGAATGGCTGATCCATTCGTGCGCGACGGCCTTCACGTTCAGCTCGGTGCCGTACGGACGATTGTCCGCGACGTTCTTCGCGCGCTGGTAGACGAGGCTGCGCTGCGCGCGCGAGAACGGCTTTTCGTCGGTGTCGTCCTCGACGAAGTACTGGCGGATTTCAGGTCGGATGAATTCGAACAGGAAGCGGAAGTGGCCCCAGAGCGGGTAATTCCGGAGGATCGCGTGGCGGTCCTGCTTCAGGTCGTACAGGCCGAGCACGACGAGGGCGATGGGGACGACGATCCACAGCCAGGAAAGAACGTGGGCCGACGCGAGCGCGGCCGCTGCGACGAGCAGCAGCACGGCACACCACATCGCGAGGTAGCGGCGTGAAAGCATGGGGGACTCCATAAGAATCTTGAAATACCGCCATGCGTACGCTGCGAAGGCGGCGCGCCGGCCGCGGCGGAATCGTGTTCCGCCGGGCGCGGCGTGCCGCAAGTCTAAACCGAATGGATGTCAGCGTGCTTCGGCGAGCGCCGGCGCGTGGCCCGCCGGTGCAGCCTGGCCGGGTTGGCCGGTGGCCGCGAACTCGATGATGCCGCCGCCGAGGCAGATCTCGCCGTCGTACAGCACGGCCGACTGGCCGGGCGTGACGGCCCACTGCGCGTCGTCGAACGCGAGCGAGAAGCGAGCTTCGCCTGCCGGGCCGGCTGCCGCGGCGCCTGTCGCGGCCCGGCCATCCGCGGCCCGGCCGAACGTGCACGCCGCGTCGGCCTGCCGGTAGCGCGTCTTCGCGCCGCACGCGAAGCCGTCCGCCGGGGGCTCGCCGGCGACCCAGCTCACGTTGCCGGCGACGAGCTCGCGCGACAGCAGCCACGGATGATCGTGACCCTGCACGACGTACAGCGTGTTCGTCGCGATGTCCTTCGCGGCGACGAACCACGGCTCGCCGCTGCCGCTCTTGCTGCCGCCGAGGCCGATGCCCTTGCGCTGGCCGAACGTATAGAACGCGAGGCCGATGTGCTCGCCGACCACCTTGCCGTCGGGCGTCTTCATCGGGCCGGGTTTCGTCGGAAGATAGCGGTTCAGGAAATCGCGGAACGGCCGCTCGCCGATGAAGCAGATGCCGGTCGAATCCTTCTTCTTCGCATTCGGCAGCCCGATCTGCGCGGCGATCTCGCGCACCTTCGTCTTCGGGATCTCGCCGAGCGGGAACATCGTCTTCGACAGTTGCGCCTGGTTCAGCCGGTGCAGGAAGTACGACTGGTCTTTCGTATGATCGAAGGCCTTCAGCAGTTCGAAATGCCCGTCGCGCTCGCGCACGCGCGCATAGTGGCCGGTCGCGATCATTTCCGCGTCGAGCGACATCGCGTGGTCGAGGAACGCCTTGAACTTGATCTCGGCGTTGCACAGCACGTCGGGGTTCGGCGTGCGGCCGGCCGAGTATTCGCGCAGGAACTCGGCGAACACGCGGTCCTTGTATTCGGCGGCGAAGTTGACGGCTTCCACGTCGATGCCGATCAGGTCGGCCACGGACACGACGTCGATCCAGTCCTGGCGCGTCGAGCAGTACTCGCCGTCGTCGTCGTCTTCCCAGTTCTTCATGAACAGGCCGACCACGTCGTAGCCTTGTTCCTTCAGCAGCCACGCGGTCACCGACGAATCGACGCCGCCCGACATGCCCACCACTACACGGCGCTTGCTCATTTGCCGACCGCCTGACGTTCGAATGCCTCGGGGCACGGGGCGACCGAATGCGTGTGCACGAAATCGAGCGGAATGCGCCGCCCGGCGAGATAGTCGTCGACGCAGCGCATCACCGCGGGCGAACGATGGCGCTCGCTGCAGGCGCGCAGTTCGTCGGCCGTCATCCACAGCGTGCGGACGATGCCGTCGTCGAGCACATGGCCCGCGACCGGTTCGCCGGCGGTGCCGCAGAACGTGAAGCGCAGGTAGGTCGCGCCGGCGCTGCCGGGGCGATCGTAGTGCGCGAGATAGACGCCGACGAGCGCGTCGGGCGTGAACGGGCGCGCGGTTTCCTCGAGCGTTTCGCGGATCACGGCATCGGCCAGCGTTTCGCCGGCTTCGAGATGACCGGCCGGCTGGTTGATGCGCAGGCCCGTCGAGGTTTCTTCCTCGATCACGAGAAAGCGGCCGGCGCGCTCGACGAGCGCGGCGACCGTCACATGCGGGGTCCAGATTTCGGGTTTCATGGTTCGGCATTTTACCGGTTGCGCCCGAACGTTGCCGGCCGTTCGTCAGACGATCCGACCCTCTCGGATCGTCCGTCCCGGCGCTGCGTGACGACGCTGCGTGGCGGCGCGGGTCAAGCGCCTGTCGCATTCGAGCACGATCGTGCGGAAAGTGCTGGCGCGACCATCGCTTTCGGTTAAAGTGCAGCGTGAAAGCCGTTGCTCGTGAGCCGGTATGTCAGCCTGTCCGGCTCGTTGTGCAGTAAAAGATCGCAAGAAAAGAAATACTGACAATGACTGGAGGGACTGACGATGCATATTGGAGTGCCTGCTGAAACGCGGGCCAACGAGGCGCGTGTGGCTGCGACGCCGGAAACCGTGAAGAAATACGCGGCGGCCGGCCATCGCGTCAGTATCGCGAAAGGGGCCGGCAGCGCAGCCAGCTATCCCGACGAAGCCTATGCGGCCGTCGGCGCCGAATTGACCGACCAGTCGGCCGCGTTTGACGCCGATCTCGTCCTGAAGGTCCAGGCGCCCACCGACGCCGAGCTGCCGTTGCTCAAGCGCGGCACCGTGCTGATCGGCATGCTCGAGCCGTTCAACGGCGAGCAGGCGGCGAAACTCGCCGCGGCCGGCGTGACCGGTTTCGCGCTCGAGGCCGCGCCGCGCACGACGCGTGCGCAGAGTCTCGACGTACTGTCGTCGCAGGCGAACATCGCCGGCTACAAGGCCGTGCTGGTGGCCGCGTCGCTGTATCCGCGCTTCATGCCGATGCTGATGACGGCCGCGGGCACCGTGAAGGCGGCGCGCGTGCTGATTCTCGGCGCGGGCGTCGCGGGCCTGCAGGCGATCGCGACCGCGAAGCGGCTGGGCGCGGTGATCGAGGCGTCCGACGTGCGGCCGGCCGTGAAGGAGCAGATCGAGTCGCTCGGCGCGAAATTCCTCGACGTCCCGTTCGAAACCGACGAAGAGCGCGAAGCCGCGCAGGGTGTGGGCGGCTATGCGCGCCCGATGCCGGCATCGTGGCTCGGCCGCCAGGCCGCGCTCGTGCACGAGCGTGCGAGGCAGGCCGACATCGTGATCACCACCGCGCTGATTCCCGGGCGCCCGGCGCCGACGCTGATCTCGGTCGACACCGCGCAGGCGATGAAGCCCGGCTCGGTGCTCGTCGATCTCGCGGCCGGCCGCGGCCCGGAAATCGACGGCCGCAGGGGCGGCAACTGCCCGCTGACCGTCGCCGATCAGGTGATCGTGCACAACGGCGTGACGATCGCCGGCTACACGAATCTCGCGTCGATGGTCGCGTCGGACGCATCGGCGCTGTACGCGCGCAACCTGCTCGACTTCACGAAGCTGATCGTCACGAAGGAAGGCACGCTGAACGTCGACCTGACCGACGACATCGTCGCCGCGACGCTGCTGTGCCGCGACGGTGAAGTCACGCGCAAATAACGGAGGAGACCATGGAAGTCATCAATCACACGGTGATCAACGTGATCATCTTCGTGCTGGCGGTGTACGTCGGCTACCACGTCGTCTGGAACGTCACGCCGGCGCTGCATACGCCGCTGATGGCCGTGACCAACGCGATCTCGGCGATCGTGATCGTCGGCGCGATGCTCGCGGCGGCGCTCACCGTCGGCGCGACCGGCAAGTTCTTCGGCACGCTCGCGGTCGCGCTCGCGGCCGTCAACGTGTTCGGCGGCTTTCTCGTGACGAGGCGAATGCTCGAGATGTTCCGCAAGAAGGAGCCCAAGCGCATCGAGGGCGGCAAGGAGGGCGCGCGATGAGCATGAACGTCGTTACGCTGCTGTACCTCGTCGCCTCGGTGTGCTTCATCCAGGCGCTGAAGGGCCTGTCGAATCCGAAGAGCGCGCGGCGCGGCAACCTGTTCGGGATGGTCGGGATGGCCATCGCGATCCTCACGACGATCGCGCTGATCGTCAAGCAGGCCGCGTGGCTCGGCGCGAACCTGCCGCTCGGCCTCGCGCTCGTGCTCGGCGCGCTGATCGTCGGCGGCGGCGTCGGGGCGTTCGTCGCCGCGCGCGTCGAGATGACGAAGATGCCGGAGCTCGTCGCGGCCATGCACTCGCTGATCGGTCTCGCGGCCGTGTGCATCGCATATGCGGTGGTGTCGGAGCCCGAAGCGTTCGGCCTCGTGCCGCAGGACGCGGTGTCGTCGAGCTTCATCCCGTACGGCAACCGGGTCGAGCTGTTCATCGGCACGTTCGTCGGCGCGATCACGTTCTCCGGTTCGGTGATCGCGTTCGGCAAGCTGTCGGGCAAGTACAAGTTCCGGCTGTTCCAGGGCGCGCCGGTCGTGTACGCGGGCCAGCACCTGATCAACCTGATGCTCGCGATCGCGATGCTCGGCTTCGGCATCCTGTTCTTCATCACGCAGGCGTGGCTGCCGTTCATCATCATGACGGCGATTGCGTTCGTGCTCGGCGTGCTGATCATCATCCCGATCGGCGGCGCGGACATGCCGGTGGTCGTGTCGATGCTGAACTCGTACTCGGGCTGGGCGGCGGCCGGCATCGGCTTCTCGCTGAACAACGCGATGCTGATCATCGCCGGTTCGCTGGTCGGCTCGTCGGGCGCGATCCTGTCGTACATCATGTGCCACGCGATGAACCGCTCGTTCTTCAACGTGATCCTCGGCGGCTTCGGCGGGGAAGCGGCGGCCGGCGGCGCGGCGGGCGCGCAGGAGCAGCGGCCGGTGAAGTCGGGTTCGGCCGACGACGCGGCGTTCATGCTCGGCAACGCGGAATCGGTCGTGATCGTGCCGGGTTACGGGCTCGCCGTCGCCCGTGCGCAGCACGCGCTGAAGGAGCTGACCGACAAGCTTGTCGAGAAGGGCATCGACGTGAAGTACGCGATCCACCCGGTCGCCGGCCGGATGCCGGGCCACATGAACGTGTTGCTCGCGGAAGCGGAAGTGCCGTACGAGATCGTGCACGAGATGGAGGACATCAACGGCGAATTCGGCCAGGTGGACGTGGTGCTCGTACTCGGCGCGAACGACGTCGTGAACCCGGCCGCGAAGAACGATCCGAAATCGCCGATCGCGGGGATGCCGATCATCGAGGCGTACAAGGCGCGCACGGTGATCGTCAACAAGCGTTCGATGGCGGCTGGCTACGCGGGCCTCGACAACGACCTGTTCTACATGGACAAGACGATGATGGTGTTCGGCGATGCGAAGAAGGTCATCGAGGACATGGTGAAGGCGGTCGAGTAGCGCACGCCGAGGCTATGCGGCGCCCGCTTCGATGCGCGGGCGCCGCGCCGGCACAGGCCCGACCGGCGCAAGCCGGCCGGGTTTTTTTCATGGTGCGACGCGTTGCGCGATGCAGGCGGCGATCGCGTCGCGTACGCGCACGATCGCCGGGTCGCGCTGCGTGCTCGTGCGCCAGCCGATTTCGACCGGATAGCGCGGCAGGTCGATCGGGCACGCGAGTGCGCGCAGCGCGGTCGATTGCGCGATCGCGCGGGCCGCATGCGCGGGAATCGTCGCGACTGCGTCGGAGCCGGCGAGCAGGTACGGCAGCGCGGCGAAATGCGTGGTCGACGCCGCGACGCGCCGCTGGTGGCCGAGCGCGGCCAGCGCCTCGTCGACGATCCCGATCACGCCGCCCGACGATACGAGCAGGTGGTCGCGCCGCAGGAACTCGGCGAGCGTCAGCGTGCGCGGCGTCCGCGCGCGGCCGGCCGGATCGATCAGGCACGCATATCCGCCCGTCGCGACCGCGCGCCGGCTGAGCCCGTTCGCCGAGAAGCCGCCCGATGCGATCGCGAGATCGACGCCGTGCCGCAGCAGCGCGTCGCCGGCGATGCCGCTGTGGGTCTGCCGGAAGATCAGCCGGATGCCGGCGGCTTCTTGCGCGAGCGCATCGATCAACGCGCGGCCGAGCGCGATCTCGAAGTCGTCGGACAGCCCGATCGAAATCGTGCGGCCGACGCGGTCGCCGCCGTCGGCCGCGATCGCGAGGCTTTCGCGGCAGCGGTCGAGCGCGTCCGACAGGATCGGCTTCAGCTCGTCCGCGCGCGGCGTCGGCGCGAGCCCTCGGCCGGTGCGCACGAACAGCGGATCGGCATAGATCACGCGCAGCCGCCCGAGCGCCGCGCTGACCGCCGACTGCGTGAGGTCGAGCCGCAGCGCCGCGCGGCTCGCGCCGCCTTCCTCGTACAGCGCCTCGAACACCTTCAGCAGGTTCAGGTCGAGGCTGGCGATATCATCCACGTTCATGACACATATCGTTCCATCGATTTGATCGATGACATCTTATCGATAAAGATGGCGACATCCCATTCAACGGAGACGCCTTCATGTCCACGTCAGTCATCGCCGCGCTGCAGATCGGCGCATCGCCCGCCGGCACGCGCGCCACGCTCGACACGATCCTCGGCTACGAAACCTCGATCCACGACAGCGGCGCGTCGCTGGTCGTGCTGCCCGAGGCCGTGCTCGGCGGCTATCCGAAAGGCGAAATCTTCGGCACGCGGCTCGGCTACCGGCTGCCCGAGGGGCGCGACGCATATGCGCGCTACGCCGCGCAGGCGATCGACGTGCCGGGGCCGGAAACCGACGAACTGGCCGCGCTGTCGCAGCGCACCGGCGCGAGCCTCGTGGTCGGCGTGATCGAGCGCGGCGGCAGCACGCTGTACTGCACGGCGCTGTTCTTCGATCCGCGCGACGGGCTCGTCGCGAAGCACCGCAAGCTGATGCCGACCGGCACCGAACGGCTGATCTGGGGGCAGGGCGACGGCTCGACGCTGCCCGTCGTCGAGACGGCCGCGGGCCGCGCGGGCGCCGCGATCTGCTGGGAGAACCACATGCCGCTGCTGCGCTGCGCGATGTACGCGAAAGGCGTGCAGATCTGGTGTGCGCCGACCGTCGACGAGCGCGACGTGTGGCAGAGCTCGATGCGGCACATCGCGCACGAAGGGCGCTGCTTCGTCGTGAGCGCGTGCCAGGTGCAGCCGTCGCCGCGCGCGCTCGGCATCGACGTGCCGGGTTGGGACCCCGAGCGGCCGCTGATTCGCGGCGGCAGCGTGATCGTCGGGCCGCTCGGCGACCTGCTGACGGAGCCGCTGATCGGCGAGGCCGGGCTCGTGACCGCCCGTATCGACACCGACGAGCTCGTGCGGGCGCGCTACGACTTCGACGTCGTGGGCCACTACGCACGTGCGGACGTGTTTTCGCTGCACGTCGACGAGCGGCCGAAGCGGCCGGTGGTGTTCGGCGGGTAACGAAAGCGGAGGCGGGCGCCACATGGCGCCCGAAAACGAAGGGCGGCGGCCGCCCGCCGCGCCGCGTCAGCGCATCGGCGCTTCCGCGATCCGCATGTAGTCGGCGATCCGCCGGCCCTCCATGTCCGGAAACTGCTCGTGCACGGTGATGTCGCCCATCCGCGCGATGTCGAAGGTGCGAAAATCGTCGCGCAGCTCGCACCACGCGCCGATCGTCCAGCGCCCGCCCCAGTAGACGAGCCCGAGCGGCCAGACGCGGCGCTGCGAATGCGCGCCGAGCCGGTCGCGATAGTCGAAGCTGACGATGTGGCGCGTGTCGATCGCCTGGTGGATCGCGTCGACCTTCGCGCAAAACGTCGCGTCGATGTGGAACGACGGCGCGAACACGGGCAGCCGGTCGAGCGCCGTACGCTTGTCGGCCGGCATTGCCGACGCGATCTTCGCGAGCGCCGAGCGCGCGCCGCTCGCGAAGCGCGCACCGCCCCAGGTCTCGAGCATGCGCGCGCCGGTGGCGAGCGCCGCCAGCTCCTCGGCCGTGAACGTGAGCGGCGGCAGGCTCGCGTTGCGGTTCAGCCGGTAGCCGATGCCGGCCTCGCCTTCGATCGGCACGCCTGATAGTTGCAGGTCGCGTACGTCGCGGTAGACCGTGCGCGGCGACACCGACAGCCAGTCGGCCAGCTGCTGCGCGGTCGTGAGACGACGCCCGCGCAACAGCTCGGCGATCTGGAACAGGCGGTCGGCACGGCGGGTCATGACAGCACCTCGATTCCTCTGGCTACGGGGACTTCGCGATGATAGCGCCGCGCCGGCCCGCTGACCGCTGCGCTCAGTGGCATTTCGGCGCGTGCAGGCCGACGCGGTTGCCTTCCGTGTCGATCAGGTAGCCGACGTAGCCGTAGTGGTTCGGCAGCTCGACGACGGAGCCCTGCACGACGCCGCCCGCGCGCTTCGCGCGTTCGAGCGCCGCGACGACCGACTCGCCGGCGTTCAGGTAGACGAGCACGCCGTTCGCGCTCGGCTTCATCTGCTGCGGATCGAACACGATGCTGCCGCCCGTGCTCGATGCGTCGCGATCGAACGTCGCCATCGGCACGCCGCCGATGACCTCGCGCTGCAACGTGGTTTGCAGCACGGTTTCGTAGAAGCGGATCGCGCGGTCGAAATCGAGGGACGGAATGTCGAACCAGGCGATCGCGCGTTCCACGGTTGCAGTGGCGGTTGCTGACGTCATGACGAGCTCCTTGTGTTGCGTTGTTATTCGGATTCGGTGGGGGAAACCAGCCTGCATTGCGCCGGGATTGCAGTGTGATCGCGGGCTGCTGACACCGTATTGTCAGTAGAGTTGTCACTCTTGACATGCAACCATTTGGTTGCATAATAAGGCCGTTGACCCGGGAGCGGCATGGACCTCGTTTTCAAGGCGCTGGCCGATGCCACGCGCCGTCGGTTGCTCGATCTGCTGTACGCAAAAAACGGCCAGACCGTGTCCGAGCTGTGCGACGGGCTCGCGATGAGCCGGCAGGCCGTGAGCAAGCATCTCGCGCTGCTCGAGGCCGCGAATCTCGTCGCGACGACGTGGCGCGGCCGGGAGAAGCTGCATTACCTGAATCCGGTGCCGATCCATGACATCGCACAACGCTGGATCGGCAAGTTCGAGCGTCAGCGCCTGCAGGCGCTGGCGGACCTCAAGCGGGGGCTGGAAGCCCCCCGCGACACGGGAGACGACGATGGGTAATCCCGACTTCGTGTACGTGACCTTCATTGCGGCCACGCCCGAGCGCGTGTTCGACGCGCTGACCAACGCCGAGCTGACGAAGGACTACTGGGTACGGCATCGCAACGCGTCGCCCGACTGGCGGCCGGGTTCGCGGTGGGAACATCAGGACTACGACGATCCGTCGCGGGTCGACATCGTCGGCGAAGTGGTCGAGAACGATCCACCGCGCCGGCTGGTCGTCACGTGGCGCACGCCGTCGGGGGAGGGCGAGGAATCGCGCGTGACCTATCTGGTCGAGCCGCACGAGGGCGTCGTGAAGCTGACCGTCACGCACGACGGGCTGGTGCCCGGTTCGGAGATGGACCGCGGGATTCGCGGCGGCTGGCCGGTCGTGCTGTCGAGCCTGAAGACGCTGCTCGAGACGGGGCATGCCCTGCCGTTCACGATGGCGCGCTGGTCGCAGTCGAAGCATTGACCGGCTGCGGAAAAGCACAGGGGCCGCGATGGCGGCCCCTGCACGTCGTGGCTTGCACAAGCGCACGGATGGCTTACGCGTCGCCCTCCGGCGCGGCCGGGCGTGCCTTCACGCTGCCGGCGATCAGATCGAAGCGGAACAGCCGGCATTCGAGCGCGCCGTTGAACAGCGGCGTCTTGGCCGATTCGCGCAGGCGCAACTGGCCCGGCAGCGAACGGTCGGACGTCAGCAGGAACGCCTGCCAGCCCGTGAAGCGCTGCTTCAGCGCATCGCCGAGCGCGTTGAAGAACTCGCTGTCCGGCGCGTCGGTGTGCGTGCGACGGAATGCGTCGTCGTTGCCGCGGTTGCGGCCGGTTTCGCGCACCTCGCCGCGCGCGCTGCGGCCGCGCACTTCGATCCGCTCGCCGTACGGCGGGTTCGCGAGGAGGACGCCCGGCCCGTCGCACGGCGGCGTCATCCCGCGCGCATCGACCTGCTTGAGCCACACCGACGGCACGCCCGCGCGCTCGAGGTTCGCGCGTGCCTTCTCGAGCATGTCGCCGGAGATGTCGCTGCCGTACACGCCGAGCGCGTCGCCGCGCCTGGCCCGCGCCGCGCGCTTCGCGTCGAGCGCCGGGACCTTCAGCCCCTGCCACGCGGTGATGTCGTACTGCTTGAGCTTTTCGAAGCCGAACCGGCGCTCGACGCCGGGCGCCACGCCGAGCGCGATCTGCGCGGCTTCCGCGAGGAACGTGCCGCTGCCGCACATCGGGTCGTACAGCGCGGTGCCGGGCGTCCAGCCGGTCAGGCGCAGGATGCCGGCCGCGAGGTTCTCGCGCAGCGGCGCCGCGCCCTTGTCGAGACGCCAGCCGCGCTTGAACAGCGGCTCGCCTGACGTATCGAGGTACAGCGTGCATTCGCCCGCCGTCAGGAACGCGAACACGCGCACGTCCGGCGCACCGGTGTCGATGCTCGGGCGCGCGCCGGTCTTGTCGCGCATCCGGTCGCAGATCGCGTCCTTCACGCGCAACGTCGCGAATTCGAGGCTTTTCAGCGGCGACTTGATCGCGGTGATGTCGACGCGCAGCGTCTGCGTGGCCGCGAACCAGCGCTCCCACGGTTGCTCGAGCGCGAGCGCATAGACGTCCTGCTCGTTGCGGTACGCGCGGTGCGCGATCTTCAGCAGGATCCGGCTCGCGATCCGCGAATGGAGGTTCGCGGCCATGCCGGCGGCCCAGCCGCCGCTGAAATGGACGCCGCCCGGCACCTGCGCGCCCGCGGTGAACGGCGCGCCGTTCAGGTGGCGGCCGGCGATTTCGGCCAGCTCGGCGGCAAGCGCCGCTTCGAGGCCGCGCGGGCAGGGGGCGAAGAATTCGAACAGGGTGGGCGAGGACATAAGGCGGGTGAGGACGTGCAAAAGTCCACTATTGTACGCGGCGCGGCCGACCGGGGCCGGCGTTTCGGCGCGGCGGCGCCGGCACGACGGCCGCTCGCGCGTGCCGGGAGGACGGCGACGGGCACCGGCGGGGCGCCGCTGCCCGCCGCAGCTCAGTGCGCGCCCGGCTGGCCGGCGCGCGCGGCCGGGGTGCCCGCCGGCCAGAACAGCGCGAGCGGATTCGACAGCACCGTGCGGACGATCGCGGCGACGAGCGCGCGCACCTTGGTCGGGCGCAGGCTGCGCGAGCGCACGGCCATCGTGAACGCGAGTGCGAAGCTCACGAGCACGTTGAGGAAGGCCATGCTGAGCACGCCGGCGCCGGCCCACCACAGTTCGGGCGTGCCGAGCGCATCCTTGCCCAGTACGCCGAGCGCGATCCCGATCGAGCCGGCCGACAGCGTCACGTGCCGCACCTCGAACGGGAACATGAACACGGTGACGATCGCCGGGACGAGGCCGAGCATCAGGCCGAGGCCGACGTTCGCGACCACGCCGGCGACGTTCGATCGGCAGAAATGCGCGAGCTTCGCGGCGCCGGCCGCGCCGAGCGTCAGGCGCAGCCTACGGTTGTACGCGAGCGCGTCGCCGACGCGGTGCAGCACGAACCAGTTGTCGGCCCAGCCCGCGAGCAGGCTCGACGCCCACAGCAGCACGCCCGTGAGCGCCGCATAGAACGGGGTCGGGCCGAGCAGCGAGAACGAATGCAGCGTCGCGTGCGCCTTCTCCGGCGAGATCAGGTTCGTATGCGTGACGTTGGCCGCGAACAGCTGCACGAGCAGGCACACGGGCAGCACGACGACCACGTTCCCGGAAATCGCGGCCGCCTGCGTGCGGATCAGTGCGATCACCGACGCGACGAACGCCTTCACGCCTTCCTCGTGACCGGTGTCGTCGAGCTCGCGCGCGAGCGTCGGCGCGGTCATCGCGGGCTGCTTGGTCGCGAGCGTGAAATGCAGGAAGTGCATCAGCATGAAGCTGGCCGCGTAGTTGATGCCCGCCAGCAGCCCTTCGAGCATCGACTGCAGGTGCGCACCCGTGATCGCGAACTTCACGCACACGGTCGCGACCGTGACGAGGCCGCCGCCCGCGGCCATCCGCAGCATCTTCAGGTACTCGGCCCGGCCGCGCGAGATGTAGTGCTCGCCGGTGTCCGCGTTGGTCTCGACGAGCTTGCGTGCGAACAGCGAGAAGTTGCTGCGCACGAGGTGCGCGACGCTCTGGCTGCTCTGGTTCGCGTCGACGAGCTCGGCGGTCAGGTGCGCCATGCCGTGCAGGTCGTCGCGCGCCATCCACGCGTTGAGCAGCATTTCCGCGCGCAGGATGCGCATGCGCATCCGCTCGACCTGGAACACGATGTCGACCGACACGCCGTTGCGGTACAGGTGCGCGAACACGTTGTCGACGGCGATCCGGCATTCGTCGAGCAGCACGCGCAGGTAGTTCACCTCGTGCAGCAGCTTGCTCGGATCGCCGCCGTCCTCGACGGCCGCGTGCGCTGTCTCGACCGCGAGCATCGCGCGCGTGAGGCGGTAGAACGGCTGCGATTCGAGCGGCTTGCGCGCATCGTCGTCGGACAGCCGGCTGCGCACCGTCTGCGACAGGCCGGTCGAGCTGATCTGGCAGGTCAGGTTGTGCAGCGCGGCCAGCAGATCGCGCGAGAACGAGCCGGGCTCGTGGCGCTCCTCGTCGGTGACGTCGAACGAGAGCAGCTCGGCGAGACGCGCGAGCAGGTCGTCGGGCAGCGCGTCGATCCATTTCGCGTCCTCGGGCGTCGGGAACATCAGCGTGAACAGCGCCGACAGTTCGCGGCGGTTCGGCGCGGGCGGGATCAGCGACGAATCGATCCGCTCGAACAGCGCGCCGAAGAAGCCCGAATGCACGGGCATGCCGGCGTCGCACAGCAGCGAGATGCCGTCGCACTCGCGCAGGATGCCGCGCAGGATGCGCGCGGCGTGCGCTTTCCATGCGGGGTTGCGATCGAGCACGTGAAACAGGTAGCGCAGCCGCGCATGGGCGGGATAGGCCCGCGTGTCGGCGTCGCGCTCGGCCGGCGCGTCCTGCACCGTGCCGTTGCGGCGCAGCCAGTGCGCGAGCTCGATCAGCCATTCGCTGCGCTCGGCGTACGACGCGTCGGCGTCGGCATGCGCGAGCAGCGCATCGAGCTGGTGACCGGCATTGCGCGACGCGCGCCACTTCTTGATCAGGGTCGTCAGGGAACGAAACATAAACGGAATAGCGAAAGCCCGTGACGGGCGGGTTCGGGATGCCGGCCGGGGAAACGGCGCGGCGCCGGGAGAACGGATGAGACGGGGCCGGTGCCGGACGGGGCGCGGCGACCCGCGATGCGACTGCCCCGCTGCGGTGCACGCCGACCGCGTGCAGGCGCCGGGGGCACGGCGGTCGGGCCGAACGCGGCCCGGCGCCACTGGCCGGTGCGCACGACGAACGGCGCGAGCCTGAAAGTGCGTAGGATCGTCAATCGGGCCGGAAAACGCAAGCCGACCGCGTTGCATGGCGCGGGTTCCGGCGGCTTTGACAAAGAATGTAAATGGCCGTTCTAAATGGCCGTCGGGCCGATGAAGGCGGTACGCGAGGCCGGCTGCGGCAGCGTGCAGCCCCCGACGGGCGGCACGCGGCCCGACGCGCCATTCGACACCGCGCGGGCGAACGCCGTGTCGAACGTTCGCCTGCGCGCCGTCCGCGTTCGCTTATGCGCCGGACTTGCCCGTCGCGCCGGCGTCGCCGCCGGACGTCGGGTTGGCCGGGCACGGCACGACCGGCGCGGCCGCCGTCTTGCTGCCGGCCGCGGGCGTGGCTGGCGCGCCGCGGCGCGCGGCCATCGCGCGCACGCCGTCCGCGGCCTGCGCGGCAATCGCGTCGAGCGCGCGCCGGTGGCCGGCGACGAGTGCGTCGTAGCCGTCGCCGACCGGTTCGGCGACGCTCGTGCGGCAGGTCATCACGGCCTGCGTGGCGAGCGAGCGCACGCTCCACACGGCGTCGACCGCGGCCCGCTTGCCGGGCCACGACTCGAAGCGCTGCACGTTCACGCTGATGCGGTACACGGGCACGCCGGCCGGATAGGCGGAATTCGCGACGTCGATCGTGCCGAGCCGAGCGGCGAGATCGTCCGACAGCGCGCGGCGGATCTCGTCGGCGGGCGGCGACGCCCAGCGTTCCTGCTCGAGCACGTCGACCTGCGCGGCGTTCTTCTGCACGACCAACTGGTTCTTCGCGACCTGTTCGGGCACGCCGACCGACGGCACCTCGATCAGGAACGCCGGGTTGGCCGGCGCGGTGCGCAGCGGCGCCGCGGCGTCGGCCGGGCTGAGCGTGTAGAACCGCGCGGGCGGCGAGCTGCACGCGGCGAGCGCGAGTGCGGCGAAGACGGCCGCCGCGCCGCTCGCAAAACCGTTCACGCGTGTCGTCATGGTTTATCTCCTGGCTTGCCCTTGAGCAGCGATTCGGGGTGGCGCTCCAGATAGTCGGCGAGCGCGTTCAGCGATTGCAGCGTGCGCGTGAGTTCCTTCAGCGCGCCGCGCACGTCGGACTGCAGCGGCGAATCCTGCTGCAGCGTCGCCTCGGCGGTCGAGAAGGTCTGCTTCGCGGCCGACAGCGTGTCGCGCGCTTGCGGCGCGACCTGCGTGTCGAGCTGCTTGAACAGCTTGTCGGCGTTCGCGAGCGCGCTGTTCAGGTTCGCGCCGATCTGGTCGAACGGCACCTTGTCGAGCTTCTTCGCGATGTCGGCGACCTGCAACTGCAGCTCGTCGAGCGTATTCGGCACGGTCGGCAGCTCGAGCGGCTGGCGGGCCGTGTCGATCTTCACGGCCGGCGCCTTCGGGAAGAAGTCGAGCGCGACGTACAACTGGCTCGTCAGCAGGTTGCCGGTGCGCAGCTGGCCGCGCAGCCCGTGCTGGACGAGCCGCTCCACGATTTCGCGGCGCGCCGGTTCGCCCTTGCTCTCGATCGTCTCGCGGAAGCGGCGGCCGAGGCGCTCCGGATACACGTTCATCGTCACCGGCATCAGGAAGTTCTTCGTCTTCGGATCGAAGTCGATGCCGATGTTCGTCACTTCGCCGAGCACGATGCCGCGGAAGTCGACCGGCGCGCCGACGGCGAGCCCGCGCAGCGACTGGTTGAAGTTCATCACGACCTGCAGCGGCTGGCCGTCCGGGTCGCGCATCGCGTCGCCCTCGTCGGAGCCGAGACGGAACGTCGTGTTGTTCGGCGCGGTCGTGCCGCTGCCCTGGTTCGGCGGCGTCTGGAACGCGATGCCGCCGAGGATCACCGTCGCGAGCGACTGCGTGTTCAGCTTCAGGCCGCTCGAATCGAGCCGCAGATCGACGCCGCTCGCCTGCCACCAGCGCGTGTTCATGCCGACGTACTGGTCGTACGGTGCATTGACGAACACGTTGAACGTGACGCCCGTGCCGTCCTTGTCGAGCGAGAAGCCGACCACCTGGCCGACCTGGACGCGACGGTAGTAGACCGGCGAGCCGATGTCGACCGAGCCGAGCGAATCGCCGCGCAGCACGTACTGCGTGCCTTTCTGGTCGCCCGTGACGGCGGGCGGCGTCTCGAGGCCGGTGAAGTCGGTCAGCGTGTCCTGCCCGTGACCGGCGTCGACGCCGATGTACGCGCCGGACAGCAGCGTGCCGAGCCCCGACACGCCGGTCGCGCCCACGCGCGGGCGCACGATCCAGAAGCGCGAACCCTGGACCGCGAAGTCCTCGGCTTCCTTCTTGAGCTGCACCTGGACCAGCACGCGCGACAGGTCCTTCGACAGCTTGATCGTCTTGACCGTGCCGATCTCGACGTCCTTGTACTTGACCTGGGTCTTGCCCGGCTCGAGCCCTTCGGCGCTGTGGAAGCTGATCGTGATTTCCGGGCCGCGCTCGCGCACGGACTTGATCACGAGGCCGATGCCGATCAGCGCGGCGATCAGCGGCACGAGCCAGACGAGCGACGGCAGCCAGCCGCTTTTCGTCGAGATCGCCGGATCGGGCGGCCGGGGCGCGTCGTGCTGCGGGCCTTGTGGACTATTCATGGTGATTCCCTGAGGTTTCGACTGGATCCCAGATCAGGCGGGGATCGAACTGCATCGACGCGAGCATCGTCAGGATCACGACCGAGCCGAACGCGAGTGCGCCGGGGCCGGCCGTGATGACGGCGAGCGAACGGAAATGGACGAGCGCGACGGTCAGCGTCACGACGAAGATGTCGAGCATCGACCAGCGGCCGATGCGCTCGACGATCCGATAGAGGCGCGTGCGCTGCAGCGGCCGCCAGGCGGTGCGGCGCTGTGCGCTGATGACGAGGATCGTCAGGACGGCGAGCTTGAGCATCGGCACGAGAATGCTGGCGACGAACACGACCACGGCGAGCGGCCAGTCGCCGGACGTCCAGAAATAGATGACGCCGCTCATGATCGTGTCCTGCTGCGACCCGACGATCGACGACGTACGCATGATCGGCAGCAGGTTCGCCGGAATGTAGAGGATCGCGGCCGCGAGCAGCAGCGCCCACGTGCGCATGATGCTGTTCGGCGTGCGCACGTGAAGCGCGCTGCCGCAGCGCGCGCAATGCGCGTGCGGCCGGTCGATCGTCTGCACGAGCCCGCACGCGTGGCAGCTGGCGTAGCCCTCGCGGGCGGCGGTCGGCGTGGGCCTCGTCATCGGCGGGGCGTGTCCTGCAGCGGCGCGGCGGGGTCGGGTCGCGCCGGCGCGCGGCCGGCGCGCAGGTCGTCGGCGATGTCCCACACCGCGCGCGGGTCGAACATCAGCACGACGGCGGTCATCAGCGTGAGCGCGCCGAACGCGAACAGCGCCGCGTCGGGCACGACGCGCGCGAGGCTCACCATCTTCACGATCGTGACCACGATGCCGAGCATGAACACCTCGATCATCCCCCACGGCCGCACGAGCTGGATCGTGCGCAGCACGACGTTGAGGCCGGGCGGCACGATGCCGCGCCGGATCGGCAGCAGGACGTAAAGGAGCGCGGCCATCTCGACGAGCGGGAACAGCACGGTCGAGCAGAACACCATCACGCCGACGATCTCCATGTCCTGATGCCACAGCGCATCGATCGCGCCGATCAGCGTCGTCTGCACGCGCGTGCCGTTCAGGTCCATTTCGAGGATCGGGAACGCCTGCGCGATGACGAACGTGACGAGCGCCGCGACCGCGAGCGCGCTGATGCGCTCGATCTGCGTGGTGCTGTTGCGATAGAGCAGCGCGTCGCAGCGCGGGCAGCGTGCGATTTCGCGGCCGCTCAGGCGCGGTTTATGCAACAGTGCGTCGCATTCGTGGCAGGCAATCAGGTCGTATCGTTGCATGGAAAAGGCGGTGCTGCGACGGCCGGGGAACGCGTCGACGGGGCCGGAACCCGCGCCAATCTTACCAAAAGGGCTTTTTCGATGGGTCAAGGATCGTGCGCTGCGTGACCGGTCGGTAACATGACGGGAAGCCGTCAGCCGGCTGGCGCGCCTGTCCTCAGAGTCCGCGCGCGTCAAAAGGTTGCGGTAGCATGGCGCCCTCGACATGCGTCGGCCGAATTTACCGGCGCAGCCGTTCGCTGAACTGAGGAACCCAAGATGGCATCGAAATCGCCGCCGGCCGCGCCGGCACGCTACGCGCCTACCGCGATCGCCCTGCACTGGCTGATCGCGCTGCTGATCGTCTGCGGCTTCGCGCTCGGCTGGGTGATGACGGACATCCCCGGCTTCACGCCGACCAAGCTGAAGTACTTCTCGTGGCACAAGTGGATCGGCGTGACGGTGTTCGCACTCGCCGTCGTGCGCGTGCTGTGGCGGGCGACCCACGTGCCGCCGCCGCTGCCGGGCGACACGCCGGCGTGGCAGCGCGCGGCGTCGCACGGCGTGCACATGCTGCTGTACGTGCTGATGATCGTGATTCCGGCGACGGGCTACCTGTACAGCTCGGCGTCGAACATCCCGGTCGTCTATCTCGGCATCGTGCCGCTGCCGCGCCTGATCGACCCCGATCCGGCGCTCAAGGAAACCTTCAAGACGCTGCACGTGTCTTTGAATTACATTCTGCTTGCGCTCGTCGCGATGCACGTGCTCGCGGCGCTCAAGCATCAGTTGTTGGACCGCGACGGCCTGCTGTCGCGCATGCTTCCCTTTGCCAAATGAAGGATCCCATGAAAGTGTCTTTCTCCCGCTCCATGCTGACCGCGTTCGCCGCGGCGGCGTTTGTCGCGTCGGGCGCGGCGCATGCCGACGTCGATCTCGCGAAGAGCAAGGTGTCCGCCGTGTCGAAGCAGATGAACGTGCCGACCGAAGGCGCGTTCAAGAAGTTTTCCGCGCAGGTGAAGTTCGACCCGGCGAAGGCCGCGCAGGGCAGCGCGCAAATGACGATCGACGTCGCGAGCTTCGACCTCGGCGACAAGATGTACAACGACCAGGTCGCCGGCAAGGACTGGTTCGACGCGAAGACCTATCCGCAGGCGAGCTTCGTGTCGTCGGCGATCGCGCCGGCCGGCGGCAACAAGTACAACGTGACCGGCAAGCTGACGATCAAGGGCAAGACCGAGACCGTCACGGTGCCCGTCACGGTCGCGCAGAACGGCGCGACGCAGACGTTCGACGGCGTGCTGCCGATCAAGCGTTCGACCTTCAACGTCGGTACCGGCGAGTGGAAGGACACGTCGGTCGTCGCGGACGAAGTGCAGATCAAGTTCCATCTCGTCGCCACGAAGTAAGCGGCAGGTTGCCGCGTCCACTGAATGCCGCGCGAGGGCGCGGCGCCGTTCCCAGGAGAAAAGGTTTGAAAAAGCATCTGATCATCGCCGCCGGCGCGCTGGCCGCTTCGCTGTCGTTCTCGGCCTTCGCCGAAAGCGCGACCTACCAGTTCGACCCGAGCCACACGTACCCGAGCTTCGAGGCCGACCACTTCGGCGGCCTGTCGGTCTGGCGCGGCAAGTTCGACAAGTCGAGCGGCACTGTGACGCTCGATCGCGCGGCGAAGACCGGCACGGTCGACGTGACGACCGACATCGCGTCGATCCACACCGGCAGCGCAAAGCTCGACGAGCACCTGCAGACGGCCGAGTTCTTCGATGCGGCGAAGTTCCCGCAGGCGAACTACAAGGGCACGATCAAGTTCGACGGCGATAAGCCGGTGTCGGTGGTCGGCAACCTGACGCTGCATGGCGTCACGAAGCCGCTCACGCTGAAGATCGATTCGTTCAAGTGCATGCCGCACCCGATGCTCAAGCGCGAAGTGTGCGGCGTCGACGCGGTCGGCGAATTCAGCCGCGACGATTTCGGTCTCGACTACGGCAAGCAGTACGGCTTCAAGATGAAGACGAAGCTGCTGATCACGGCCGAAGCGGTCAAGCAGCAGTAAGGCTCTCCTGCCGGGCCGGCCATCGTGCCGGCCCCTGCGGGCAAACCGCCGCGCTCCCGTTATCGGGGCGCGGCGGTTTTTTTGCGCGCCTATAATCGCCCGAGCGCAGCATGCGGCCATGCGGCGCCGGGCAGGCCGACGCCGCGACGGCGGCCGCCTCGAACAGAACGTACAACGACAAGGAGATCGCCGATGCATGCCGTCACGCAGTCCCGTTCCATTGCCTCGTCGCCGCGCGTCTGGCGCGCGGTGGTCGCCGCGTCGATCGGCAACGCGCTCGAGTGGTTCGATCTCGTCGTCTACGGTTTTTTCGCGGTGACGATCTCGAAGCTGTTCTTCCCCGCCGGCAACGACACCGTGTCGTTGCTGCTCACGCTCGGCACGTTCGGCGTGTCGTTCTTCATGCGGCCGCTCGGCGCGATCGTGCTCGGCGCGTATGCCGACCGCGCGGGCCGCAAGGCCGCGCTCACGCTGTCGATCCTGCTGATGATGGCCGGCACGCTGATCATCGCGGTGCTGCCGACCTACGAGACGATCGGCGTCGCCGCGCCGGTGATCCTCGTCGCCGCGCGGCTGATGCAGGGCTTTTCGGCAGGCGGCGAGTTCGGCAGCGCAACCGCGTTCCTCGCCGAGCACGTGCCGGGCCGGCGCGGGTTCTTCGCGAGCTGGCAGGTCGCGAGCCAGGGGCTCACGACGCTGCTCGCCGCGGGCTTCGGCACCGTGCTGAACGCGCAGCTGTCGGCCGCGCAGATGGCGTCGTGGGGCTGGCGCGTGCCGTTCTTCTTCGGGCTGCTGCTCGGGCCGGTCGCGTACTACATCCGTACCAAGGTCGACGAGACGCCCGAATTCCTCGCGGCCGAAGGCACCGCGAACCCGCTGCGCGATACGTTCGCGTCGCACAAGGCGCGCCTCGTCGCGGCGATGGGCGTGGTCGTGCTCGGCACCGTCGCGACCTATCTCGTGCTGTTCATGCCGACCTACGGCGTGAAGCAGCTCGGCCTCGCGCCGTCCGCCGCGTTCGCGGCGATTCTCGTCGTCGGCGTGATCCAGATGGCGTTCGCGCCGCTCGTCGGCCACTGGTCGGATCGCTACGGCCGCGTGCGCGTGATGATCGCGCCGGCGCTCGGCATCCTCGTGCTGATCTATCCGGCGTTCGCGTATCTCGTCGCGCATCCGGGCTTCGGCACGCTGATCGCGCTGCAGGTGCTGCTCGCGTTCCTGATGACCGGCTACTTCGCGGCGCTGCCGGGGCTGTTGTCCGAGGTGTTTCCAGTGCAGACGCGCACGACCGGGATGTCGCTCGCGTATAACGTCGCGGTGACGATCTTCGGCGGCTTCGGGCCGTTCATCATCGCGTGGCTGATCCGCGAGACCGGGATGAAGACTGCGCCGAGCTTCTACCTGATGTTCGCGGCCGTGCTGAGCCTCGCGGCGCTGGTCGTGCTGCGGCGGCGGTTCGGGTTTCGCTGAAAGGGGCGGGGCGGCGCGTCAATTGCCGCCGCGCTCGCACACCGGTTGCGCCGGCATCAGTTGCGGCGGCGCGTCGACGGTCCGGACCGGGCGCCCCGCGAGCGCGGCGAGCGCCTGCCGGAGCTGCCAGTCGGCGGCCGTGCCGAATGCGCGCTGCGGCAGCGCCGCGCTCCTCGCCGTATCGATCTTCGCGCGCACGCGCTGCTCGCGCAGCTTCTGCCGTGCGTTGCGCACCTGCGCGAACGGGTCGGGCGCCTGCCGGTCCGCATACGGTGCGCGGGCCAGATCGGCTTCCCGGTACCACAGCAGCACGCCGTCGACGTCCGAATCGACGCGCGGCGGCACGAGCCAGTCCGGCATGACGCCGTAGCCGTCCATCGGGCAGCCGTTCGGCCGCAGGTTGCGCGCGAACGTGAAATTGAGACGCGTGCCGTCGATCAGGTCGACGCCCGTCTGCGCGAGCCCTTTGCCGTAGGTCGGCATGCCGAGCAGTTTCGCGCGGCCGAGATCCTTCAGCGCGGCCGCGGTCGCTTCGGCGGCCGACGCGCTCTGTCCGTCGACGAGTACGACGAGCGGCACGGTGCGCCACCAGTCGTCGGCCTGCAGCGGCGCGAGCGGATCCTGCCCGTGCATGACGGGCAATTCGTAGTCGGGCCAGTTGGTCGTGTAGCGGCGGCGGTGCGTGTCGCCGCGCTCGACCGTCACCATCGCGGTGCGGTCGCGTCCCGCGAACAGCGCGGTGATGCCGATCGCCGCATTGAGCGCGCCGCCGCCGTTGATGCGCAGGTCGAGAATCATCTGCTTCACCGGCGGCCCCGCGCGGCGCGCGGCCTGCACCGCGTCGATATAGTCGCCGACCGCCGGCTCCGGAAAGCTCGACAGCCGCGTGTACAGGATGTCGCCGTCGAGCCGCTTCGCGGTCGCCGGATGCGGTTTGACGATCGTGCGCAGGGGCGCGAAGCTCAGCACCGCATGCTTCGGGCCGCGCTGCACCGTGAGCTTCAGCGGCACGCCCGCGTCGCCCTTCGCGAGTTGCATCAGCGCGCTGCCGTCGATGCCGACGACGCTCCTGTCGTTCATCGCGACGACGAGATCGTCGGGCCGCACGCCGGCCCGTTCCGCCGGCGCGTCGGGAATCACGTCGATGATGTGCAGTCCGTCGGGCCGTGTTTCGAACACGATCCCGATGCCCGGCGTGCCGTCGCGTGCGCGCCGCTCGTCGTCGCGCCGCTCCTGCTCTTCCTTCGCGTTGAAGAAGCGTGCGTAAGGCAGCGTCTTGATGCCTTCGTGGGTCGCGGCGTCGAGCAGCGCGCCGATGTCGACGTCGGTCAGGTGCTGTTTCTTCAGCACTTCGACGGCCGCTTTCAGTTCGCAGAGCTGCGGCTCCCAGTCGGGCGGGCAGGGCGACGGCGGTCGGATGGCGGGCACCGAAGCGGCGGCCGGTGAAGCGGCAGGCAGCGAAGCGGCGGGGGATGCGGATGCCGATTGCGCATCGGCGAGCGGCGCATACGGGAACGCGGCCGCGACGGCTGCGCAGACGGCGAGGCGACGAACGACATGCATGGGAGGCATCATCGGGACCGCACGTTCGGACGGGTGGCGAGGGGGTGCCCGGTGCCGGGGGCAACCGGCAAGCGACGGGGCAGGGCGCGGTGAAGATTGTAGCCGACCCCTGCGACCGCGCCGGTCGAGCCGGCCGCGTGTCGGACCGCGGTGGCCCGCACATAAAAAAACCGGCCCAAACGGGCCGGTTTTTTCGAAGCCGAAACGGTGTAGCGCTCAAACCTGCGCGCCGGCGTTCGGATCGTCCGGATCGTGCGCGGCCTTCTTTTCCTTGATCAGGTCTTCGCGCTTGATGCCGAGCCACATCGCGAGCGAGCCCGCGACGAACACCGACGAGTAGATGCCGAACATGATGCCGACCGTCAGCGCGAGCGCGAAGTAGTGCAGCGTCGGGCCGCCGAAGAAGAACATCGACAGCACCATCATTTCCGTCGACGTATGCGTGATGATCGTGCGCGACATCGTGGTCGTGATCGCGTGGTTGATCACTTCCTGCACGCTCATCTTGCGTTCGCGGCGGAACGTTTCGCGGATCCGGTCGAAGATGACGACCGACTCGTTGACCGAGTAGCCGAGCACCGCGAGGATCGCCGCAAGCACCGCCAGCGAGAACTCCCACTGGAAGAACGCGAAGAAGCCGAGAATGATCACGACGTCGTGCAGGTTGGCGATGATGCCGGCCACCGCGTACTTCCATTCGAAGCGGAACGACAGGTAGATCACGATACCGATCACGACGCACGCGAGCGCGAGCAGACCGTCGGTCGCGAGTTCGCGGCCGACCTGCGGGCCGACGAACTCGACGCGCTGCAGCGTCACGTCCGGGCTCTGCGCCTTCAGCGCGCTCATCACCTGGTCGCTCTGCTGCGCGGACGTGAGGCCTTCCTTCAGTTGCAGGCGGATCAGCACGTTGCGCGACGTGCCGAAGTTCTGCACTTGCGCATCGGCATAGCCGAGCTTGCCGAGCGTCGCGCGCACGGGTTCGAGCTGCGCGGCCTGCTGGTACTGGACCTCGATCACCGTGCCGCCGGTGAATTCGACGGACAGGTGCAGCCCGCGGTGGAACAGGAAGAACACGGCGGCGAGGAACGTGACCAGCGAGATCACGTTGAACACCAGCGCGTGCCGCATGAACGGAATGTCTTTACGGATGCGGAAAAATTCCATGGCTTCGTCTCCGGGGCCTTATTGGGTCGAGCCCGGTTTCTTCGGCGACACGCCTTGCTGCGCGCGGTTGCGCAACTGCGGCTTGCCGGCGCGCGGCGCGTTGCCCTTCGCCGGGGCGGCGAGCTTCGCGGCGCGGGCAGTGTCGGTCGATTCGTCTGCATCGGCGAACGACGCGGCGGCAGCGGCGCCTTCCGGCTTCCACACCTGGCCGATCGCGAGCGACTTCAGCTTCTTGCGGCCGCCGTACCAGAGGTTGACGATCCCGCGCGAGAAGAACACCGCGGAGAACATCGACGTCAGGATGCCGAGGCAGTGCACGATCGCGAACGCGCGAACCGGGCCCGAGCCGAACGCGAGCAGCGCGAGGCCGGCGATCAGCGTCGTGACGTTCGAGTCGAGAATCGTCGCCCACGCATGGGCGTAGCCGGCCTGGATCGCGAGCTGCGGCGGCTGGCCGGCGCGCAGTTCCTCGCGCACGCGCTCGTTGATCAGCACGTTCGAGTCGATCGCCATGCCGAGCGCGAGCGCGATGGCCGCGATGCCCGGCAGCGTCAGCGTCGCCTGCATCAGCGACAGCACGGCGACGAGCAGCAACAGGTTCACCGACAGGCCGATCACCGACACCACGCCGAACAGCATGTAGTACGCGACCATGAACACGGCGATCGCGCAGAAGCCCCAGATCACCGAGTGGATGCCCATCTTGATGTTGTCGGCGCCGAGGCTCGGGCCGATCGTGCGTTCCTCGATGATGTCCATCGGCGCGGCAAGCGAACCGGCGCGCAGCAGCAGCGCGAGATCGGCCGCGGCCTGCGGCGTCGGCTGGCCCGTGATCTGGAAGCGGTCGCCGAGTTCGGACTGGATCGTCGCGACCGTCAGCACTTCGCCCTTGCCCTTCTCGAACAGCACCATCGCCATCGGCTTGCCGATGTTCTCGCGCGACACCGTGCGCACCGCGCGGCCGCCCGCCGAATCGAGGCGGATGTTGACCGACGGACGCTGGTGCTCGTCGAAGCCGGCCGACGCGTCGATGATGCGGTCGCCGGTGAAGATCACGTCCTTCTTCAGCAGCACGGGCGCCTGGTTGCCCTGCGTGAAGAGTTCCTCGCCCGGCGGCACGGGATCGTTCGGGTTCGGGTGCGTGTTGATCGGGTCGGCGAGGCGCGCCTCGAGCGTCGCGGTGCGGCCGATGATGTCCTTCGCCTTCGCGGTGTCCTGCACGCCCGGCAGTTCGACGACGATGCGGTCGCTGCCTTGCTGCTGCAGGATCGGCTCGGACACGCCGAGTTCGTTCACGCGGTTGTGGAGGGTGGTCAGGTTCTGCTTGAGCGCGGCGTCCTCGACGGACTTCTGCACGGCCGGCGTGAAGGTGCCGACCACCTGCGTGCCGCCGCCGCCGGGCTGCGTCGCCCATTGCAGCTCGGTGATCGACGCGGCGAGCACCTTGCGGGCGTCTTCCGCCGTCTGCGCATCGCTGAAGTTGACGACCACGGACTGCTCGACGCGGCTCACGCCGCCGTCGCGGATGTTCTTGTCGCGCAGCAGCGTGCGCGCGTCGGACGCGTCGGAGTCGAGCTTCTTCGTGAGCGCGCCCGTCATGTCGACCTGGAGCAGGAAGTGCACACCGCCGCGCAGGTCGAGGCCGAGATACATCGGCAGCGCGTGCAGCGCGGTCAGCCAGCGCGGCGACGCGCTCTGCAGGTTCAGTGCGACGACGTACTGCGGATCGTTCGGGTCGGCGTTCAGCGACTTCTGCAGCAGATCCTTGACGCGCAGCTGAGTATCGGTGTCCTTCAGGCGCACGCGGATGTTCGCGTTGGTCGCCGTGTTCTCGAAGGTGACGTCGTCCGGCGTGATCTGCGCGGACGCGAGCGCCGATTCGACCTGGGTCAGCGTGGTCGAGTCGAGCTTGACCGTGGCCTTGCCGCTCGACACCTGCACCGCCGGCGCTTCGCCGAAGAAGTTGGGCAATGTGTACAGAAGGCCGATGGCGAGCGCCACGACCATCACGACATATTTCCAGAGTGGATAACGATTCATGAGGGGGCCGAACGGGTGGTTGGCGTGAAAGCGTCGCGTCCGGCGCCGCGGCGGCCCGCTCTCTCAGGCGGGCACGGCGCGGGGGCCGGACGCTCGGTATAAGCCTTACAGCGACTTGATCGTGCCCTTCGGCAGAATGGTCGTGACGGCAGCCTTCTGCACGGTGATTTCGGTGCCTTCGGCGATTTCGACGCCGATGTAGCCTTCGGTGACCTTCGTCACCTTGCCGACGAGGCCGCCGCTCGTGACGACTTCGTCGCCCTTCGCCATGGCCGCGAGCATGTTGCGGTGTTCCTTCTGGCGCTTCATCTGCGGACGGATCATGATGAAGTACAGCACCGCGAACATCAGGATGAGCGGCAGGAAGCTCATCAGGCTCGATTCGGCGCCACCGGCACCTTGCGCGAAGGCATTGGAAATGAACGGCACGTTGGTCTCTCCGTAGGGGAAGATCGAAAAATAAGCCGGTTATTCTACCACCGGCCCCATGCGCAAACGGCGCGGCAAATGCGCTTTCGGATCAAGCTGTTAAAGCGCGAACCGATACCGTTGCGGCTTGCTTGGAAAGGCAATTGTAATGTTTGATGGCTCGGTCCGGCGGGTGGACCGGGTTTTTTAGTGCGTGTCCCATTGGGTACGGTTTTCTTTCAGGTCGTGTCCTATGGGGCAGGCCGCCCGCCGGCCGGTCAGTCGACCCCTCTCGCGCGATCCTCCGCGAAGCGCTGCCGGAACGCGTCGAACGTATGGGTTTCGATCGCGTCGCGGATCTCGCTCATCAGCTGCAGGTAGTAGTGCAGGTTGTGGATCGTGTTGAGCTGCGCGCCGAGGATTTCGCCGACCCGGTGCAGGTGATGCAGGTAGCCGCGCGAGAAATTCTGGCACGTGTAGCACGTGCAGCTCGCATCGAGCGGCTTCAGCGAGTTCTTGTGCGTCGCGTTGCGGATCTTGACGTCGCCGAAGCGCGTGAAGAGCCAGCCGTTGCGCGCGTTGCGGGTCGGCATCACGCAATCGAACATGTCGACGCCGTTCGCCACGCCTTCGACGAGATCCTCCGGCGTGCCGACGCCCATCAGGTAGTGCGGCTTGTTCGCCGGCAGCTTCGGGCCGACGTGGCGCAGCACGCGCATCATGTCTTCCTTCGGCTCGCCCACCGACAGCCCGCCGATCGCGAGGCCGTGGAAGCCGAGTTCGGACAGGCCCGCGAGCGATTCGTCGCGCAAGTCCTCGAACATCCCGCCCTGCACGATCCCGAACAGCGCGTTCGGGTTGCCGAGCCGGTCGAATTCGTCGAGCGAGCGCTTCGCCCAGCGCAACGACATGCGCATCGAGTCGGCCGCTTCCTTGTGCGTGGTCGGCACGCCGTTGGTCGCGTACGGCGTGCATTCGTCGAACTGCATCACGATGTCCGAGTTCAGCACCTTCTGGATCTGCATCGACACTTCCGGCGACAGGAACAGCTTGTCGCCGTTGATCGGCGACGCGAACGTGACGCCGTCCTCGGTGATCTTGCGCAGGTCGCCGAGCGAGAACACCTGGAAGCCGCCCGAGTCGGTCAGGATCGGCTTGTTCCAGCCCATGAAGCCGTGCAGGCCGCCGTGCGCGTCGATCGTGTCGAGGCCCGGGCGCAACCACAGGTGGAACGTGTTGCCGAGGATGATCTGGGCCTTGATTTCGTGCAGCTCGCGCGGCTGGATCGCCTTCACGGTGCCGTACGTGCCCACCGGCATGAAGATCGGCGTCTCGACCGTGCCGTGGTTGAGCTTCACGCGGCCGCGGCGCGCGTGGCCGTCGGTCGTCAGCAGTTCGAATTCGAGCCCGTTCGCGGGGCGGCTCTGCACGGGAGCGGGCGTGTTGTGGCTCGCGTGCGTATCGTGGGATGAACCTTCGGTCATCGTGAGTGCTCCTTGCTACCGGAAAACAGTCCGGCGCATGTTGGAAACGCCGCCGGGAAACCGGCGGCGGGGAAAAGCGGGTGCGCGCAAAAGCGTGACGCGCGCAGCGGGAATACGGGCACTGCGATGCAACGGCGGCCGCGCAGTGCGTGGCGTGCGGGCCGTCGCGCCCGCCGCCCCGCCGCGCTTCACGCGCGCGGCGCCTCCGGCGTGTCGCGCCGCGTGAGCAGCATCGCGTCGCCGTAGCTGAAGAAGCGGTAGCGTTCGGCGATCGCGTGCCGGTAAGCGGCGCGGATCGTCTCGACGCCCGCGAACGCGGACACCAGCATCAGCAGCGTCGATTTCGGCAGGTGGAAGTTCGTGACGAGCCGGTCGACCACGCGGAAACGGTAGCCGGGCGTGATGAAGATGTCGGTTTCGGCCTGCGTCGCCGCGAGCGGGCGGCCCGCTTCGTCGGCCGAGCGCGCGGCGGCTTCGAGCGCGCGCATCGACGTCGTGCCCACCGCGATCACGTTGCCGCCGCGCGCGCGGGTCGCGGCGATCTTCTCGACGAGCGACTGCGGCAGGTCGTACCACTCGCTGTGCATCTTGTGCTCGGCGATGTTCTCGACGCGCACCGGCTGGAACGTGCCGGCGCCGACGTGCAGCGTCAGCGTCGCGCGCTCGACGCCCATCGCGTCGAGCTTCTCGAGCAGCGGCTGGTCGAAGTGCAGCCCGGCCGTCGGCGCGGCGACCGCGCCCGGGTTGCTCGCGTAGACGGTCTGGTAGCGCGTTTCGTCGGTTGCGTCGGGATCGTGCTCGATATACGGCGGCAGCGGCAGGCGGCCGTACTGCTCGATCAGGTCGAGGCACGGCGCGGGGAAGTGCAGCGTGAAGAACGGCTCGACGCGCTCGCCGACCGTCACGTCGAACGCATCGGCCAGGCGCAGCGTCGTGCCGGCGCCCGGCGACTTGCTCGCGCGGATCTGCGCGAGCGCGGTGTGCGTGCCCGTCACGCGCTCGATCAGCACCTCGATCTTGCCGCCGCTGGCCTTCTGGCCGAAGAACCGCGCCTTCAGTACCTTGGTATCGTTGAACACGAGCAGGTCGCCGGGCGCGATGCACGACGGCAGCTCGGCGAAATGGCGGTCGACGAGGCGTGCGGGCTCGACGCCGCGGTCGACCTCGAGCAGGCGGCTCGCGGTGCGATCGGGCAGCGCGGTTTGTGCAATCAGCTCGGGCGGCAGATTGAAATCGAAATCGGAAAGCGTGAACATGCGGGTTGATTCGAAGCGGCCGGCGGGCGTGGCCGACAGCGCGCAAACGCGTAATCGGGGCGCGCGAGCCGCTATGATGACGGGATGCGCGGCCTGGCCGGCGTCGTTCGTTCGGACGACGTGAAAGCCGCTATTGTACTTGCCTTGCGAAGCACCCAGACGATCCGATGCCTGTGTCACCACGCCGTTCCCTCGCTGCCGTTGCCGATTCCGCCGATCCGTTCGACGCGGACGATGCCGCCTCGTCCGCGCCGTCCGCATCGGGCTCCGGCGCGCGCCGCGCCGGCCCGAAGCGCGGCGCCGACGGGCGGCTTGCGCAGCCCGCGGCGGCCGCGCCCGAGGCCGACGGCGCCGCCGGCGACGAAGCAGGGGCGGCCGATGCGAAGCGCAAGAAGAAGCCGGCCGCCGACAAGCCGGTGAAAACCGCCGACAAGCTCACGAAGCTCGGCCTCACGCGCTCGATCGATCTCGTGCTGCATCTGCCGATGCGCTACGAGGACGAAACCACGCTCACGCCGATCGGCGAACTGCTGCCGGGCGGCATCGCGCAGACCGAAGGCGTCGTGTTCGACAACGAGGTCGCGTACCGGCCGCGCCGCCAGCTCGTCGTGAAGATCCGGGACGACGACGGCGAGCAGCTCGTGCTGCGGTTCCTGAATTTCTACGGCTCGCAGGTCAAGCAGATGGCCGTCGGCCAGCGGCTGCGCGTGCGCGGCGACGTGCGCGGCGGCTTCTTCGGGATGGAGATGGTGCACCCGGCCGTGCGCGTCGTCGAAGCCGATGCGCCGCTGCCGCAGGTGCTCACGCCCGTCTACCCGAGCACGGCCGGCGTGTCGCAGGCGTATCTGCGCAAGGCGATCGAGAACGCGCTCGAGCGCACGCCGCTGCCCGAACTGCTGCCGCCCGAGATCGAGCGCGATTACCTGAAGCCGCTCGGCGTGCCGACGCTCGCGCAGGCCGTGCGCATCCTGCACCACCCGGGCGTCGATTCCGACGAAGCCGCGCTGATGGACGGCTCGCATCCGGCATGGACGCGCATCAAGTTCGAGGAGCTGCTCGCGCAGCAGCTGTCGCTCAAGCGGGCGCACGAGGAGCGCCGCACGCGCGCCGCGCCCGCGATGCCGCGCCGCGCCGCGACCGATGCCGATGCGTTGACCACGCGCCTTTACGCGGCGCTGCCGTTCACGTTGACCGGCGCGCAGGCGCGCGTCGTCGACGAGATCGCGCACGACCTCACGCTCGCGCATCCGATGCAGCGTCTGCTGCAGGGCGACGTCGGCAGCGGCAAGACGGTCGTCGCGGCGCTGGCCGCCACGCAGGCGATCGACGCCGGCTACCAGGCCGCGCTGATGGCGCCGACCGAAATCCTCGCGGAACAGCACGCGCGCAAGCTGCGTGCATGGCTCGAGCCGCTCGGCGTCACGGTCGCATGGCTCGCGGGCAGCCTGAAGGCGAAAGAGAAACGCGCGGCGATCGAGGCCGCCGCGCTCGGCACCGCGCAGCTCGTGATCGGCACGCACGCGATCATCCAGGATACGGTCGAATTCGCGCGGCTCGGCCTCGTGATCGTCGACGAGCAGCACCGCTTCGGCGTCGAGCAGCGTCTCGCGTTGCGCGCCAAGGCCGCGAATGCCGCCAACGGCGCGCGCGACTTTCAGCCGCACCAACTGATGATGTCGGCCACGCCGATTCCGCGCACGCTCGCAATGACGTACTACGCGGACCTCGAGGTATCGACGATCGACGAGTTGCCGCCCGGCCGCACGCCCGTGCTGACGCGCCTCGTCGGCGACGCGCGGCGCGACGAAGTGATCGCCCGCGTGCGCGAGGCCGCGCTGACCGGGCGCCAGGTGTACTGGGTGTGCCCGCTGATCGAGGAGAGCGAGACGCTGCAGCTGCAGACGGCCGTCGAAACCTACGAGACGCTGGCCGCGGCGCTCCCCGAGTTGAAGGTCGGCCTCGTGCACGGCCGCCTGTCGCCGGCCGACAAGGCGGCCGTGATGGAAGCGTTCACGCGCAACGAAGTGCAATTGCTGGTCGCGACGACCGTGATCGAAGTCGGCGTCGACGTGCCGAACGCCTCGCTGATGGTGATCGAGCACGCGGAACGGTTCGGCCTGGCGCAGCTGCACCAGTTGCGCGGCCGTGTCGGGCGCGGCACCGCGGCGTCGGTGTGCGTGCTGCTGTACACCGGGCCGCTGTCGATCGCCGGCCGCGAGCGGCTGAAGACGATGCGCGAGACGACCGACGGTTTCGAGATCGCGCGGCGCGACCTCGAAATCCGCGGCCCCGGCGAATTCCTCGGCGCGCGCCAGTCGGGTGCGGCGATGCTGCGTTTTGCGAACCTCGAGACCGACGGCTGGCTGATCGATCCTGCCCGCGAGGCCGCGGCGCGGCTGATTGCCGCGTATCCGGAGGTCGTCACGCAGCATCTCGCGCGCTGGCTCGGCGCGCGCGAGCAATACCTGAAGGCCTGATCGACCGGCTTGGGGCCGGATCGAAAGCCGCCACTCGACGCATCGCGATGCAGAGAAACTTGGCGAACCTGGGTAAGAGGGTGTATAAATTAAACCTATCGCCTGTATATCTCTGATTGACCCACAATGACCCTGACTGAATTGAAGTACATCGTCGCGGTCGCGCGCGAGCGGCATTTCGGTCGCGCGGCCGAAGCGTGCTTCGTGAGCCAGCCGACCCTGTCGGTGGCGATCAAGAAGCTCGAAGACGAGCTCAACGTGCAGATTTTCGAGCGCGGCGCGAGCGAAGTGAGCGTGACGCCGATCGGCGACCAGATCGTCACCCAGGCGCAGCGCGTGCTCGAGCAGACCTTCGCGATCAAGGAGATCGCGAAGCAGGGCAAGGACCCGCTCGTCGGCCCGTTCCGCCTCGGCGTGATCTACACGATCGGGCCGTACCTGCTGCCGACGCTCGTCAAGCAGATGATCCAGCGTGTCCCGCAGATGCCGCTGATGCTGCAGGAGAACTACACGCTGAAGCTGCTCGAACTGCTGAAGCAGGGCGAGATCGACGCCGCGATCATGGCGCTGCCGTTCCCCGAAACCGGCCTGATGGTGCGGCCGCTGTACGACGAGCCGTTCGTCGTCGCGCTGCCGGCCGGCCATCCATGGGAGAAGCGCGACGAAATCGACGCCGAGGATCTGAAGCAGGAAACCATGCTGCTGCTCGGCAACGGCCACTGCTTCCGCGATCACGTGCTCGGCGTGTGTCCGGAACTGATGCGCTTCTCGCAGACGGCCGACGGCATCCAGAAGACGTTCGAGGGCTCGTCGCTCGAGACCATTCGCCACATGGTCGCGAGTGGCGTCGGCATCACCGTGCTGCCGCGGATGTCGGTCGCCGAGATCGGCCCGCGCGCGAACGGCCCCGATGCCGAGCTGCTGTCGTACGTACCGTTCAACGAACCGGTGCCCGACCGCCGCGTGGTGCTCGTGTGGCGCAAGAGCTTCACGCGGATGCCGGCGATCGACGCGATCAGCGACGCGATTGCCGCTTGCGAGCTGCCGGGTGTCGCGAAGCTCGACATGCCGGCCACGATGAACTGACGCGCCGATGCAGGCGTGTGTGGCAGCGTGATGAACGGGGTCGTGCGACCCCGTTTATTTTTCCCTATTGCATAGATGAAATTTATCAAATTCAAATAATCGATAGATATAGATAGAATCCTCTACATGGATCGATGTCGAGCCGACGTGCGAGATGCACGTTGGATGCAAGCGTCAAAGGAGGATGTCATGATGCGGTCGGTATTGAAGCACGCGCAGCGGAACATCCCGTCGCGCGACACGGTCGTACATCGCGCCAGGGCGGCGGTTCGCGGCCTGCGCCCGATTGCGTTCGCGTACCTGGCGGACCGTGTGTATGGCGGATGAGTGCCGCCGCACGCCGGTCCAGTGTTCCCCCGAATCACCTGCCGTCGAGCCTTGAGGGAGCATCGCATGTCCGATATCCGAAAAGCCGCCCGCGTCGTCGGTACGACGACTGCCGGCAGCCGCTTCCCCGAGTGCCCCGCCTGCGGCGCACGGCAACGGGAACGCGTGTCCAGGGCCGCGCACGACATCCCGTAGTACGACAGGAGGACCCGCCTGTTCCGTTTCTTACCCCCCGCAACGCTCCACGAACCGCGCCCGGCACGTGGGGGCCTACGAGCCAGTGAAGGAGAAAAAAAGCATGTCGAACGAAACGAAGTGCCCGTTCAACCACACCGCAGGCAGCGGCACGACGAACAAGGACTGGTGGCCGAACCGGCTGAACCTCGACGTCCTGCATCGGCATTCGGCGCTGTCCGATCCGATGGACGACGATTTCGACTACGCCGAGGCGTTCAAGAAGCTGGATCTCGCCGCGGTGAAGCAGGACCTGCACGCGCTGATGACGACGTCGCAGGACTGGTGGCCGGCCGACTTCGGCCACTACGGCGGCCTGTTCGTGCGCATGGCATGGCATAGCGCCGGCACGTACCGCACGGCCGACGGCCGCGGCGGCGCGGGCGGCGGGCAGCAGCGCTTCGCGCCGCTCAACAGCTGGCCGGACAACGTGAGCCTCGACAAGGCGCGCCGCCTGCTGTGGCCGATCAAGCAGAAGTACGGCCGCAACATCTCGTGGGCCGACCTGCTGATCCTGACCGGCAACGTCGCGCTCGAATCGATGGGCTTCAAGACGTTCGGCTATGCCGGCGGCCGCGTCGATACGTGGGAGCCGGACGACGTCTACTGGGGCTCGGAAAAGATCTGGCTGGAACTGAGCGGCGGCCCGAACAGCCGCTACACGGGCAAGCGCGAACTCGAAAGCCCGCTCGCCGCGGTGCAGATGGGCCTGATCTACGTGAACCCGGAAGGCCCGGACGGCAACCCCGACCCGGTCGCCGCCGCGCACGACATCCGCGAGACGTTCGCGCGGATGGCGATGAACGACGAGGAAACGGTCGCGCTGATCGCGGGCGGCCACACGTTCGGCAAGACGCACGGCGCCGGCCCGGCCTCCAACGTCGGTCCGGAGCCGGAAGCCGCGGGCCTCGAAGAGCAGGGCCTCGGCTGGAAGAGCACGTTCGGCACGGGCAAGGGCAAGGACACGATCACGAGCGGTCTCGAAGTCACGTGGACGTCGACGCCGACGAAGTGGAGCAACGACTTCTTCAAGCACCTGTTCAGCTACGAATGGGAGCTCACGAAGAGCCCGGCCGGCGCACACCAGTGGGTCGCGAAGGATGCCGACGAGATCATTCCGGACGCGTACGACGCGTCGAAGAAGCATCGTCCGACGATGCTGACGACCGACCTGTCGCTGCGTTTCGACCCGGCCTACGAAAAGATCTCGCGCCGCTTCTACGAGAACCCGGCCGAATTCGCCGACGCGTTCGCACGCGCGTGGTTCAAGCTCACGCACCGCGACATGGGCCCGCGCGCCCGTTATCTCGGCCCGGAAGTACCGGCGGAACACCTGCTGTGGCAGGATCCGATCCCGGCCGTCGATCACCCGCTGATCGACGCCGCCGACGTCGCCGCGCTGAAGGCGAAGGTGCTGGCGACGGGGCTGAGCGTGTCGCAGCTCGTGTCGACCGCCTGGGCGTCCGCATCGACGTTCCGCGGTTCGGACAAGCGCGGCGGCGCGAACGGTGCGCGCATCCGCCTCGCGCCGCAGAAGGACTGGGAAGTGAACCGCCCGGCCGAACTCGCGGCGGTGCTCGAAACGCTCGAAGGCGTGCAGAAGGCGTTCAACGACGCGCAGACGGACGGCAAGAAGGTGTCGCTGGCCGACCTGATCGTGCTGGCCGGTGCGGCCGGCGTCGAGCAGGCCGCGAAGAATGCGGGTATCGCGGTCACCGTGCCGTTCGCACCGGGCCGGATGGACGCGTCGCAGGAAGAAACCGACGTCGACGCGATGGCCGTGCTCGAGCCGCTCGCCGACGGTTTCCGCAACTTCCTGAAGCACGCGTACAAGACGCCGGCCGAGGCGCTGCTGGTCGACAAGGCCCAGTTGCTGACGCTGAGCGCACCGGAGATGACGGTGCTGGTCGGCGGCCTGCGCGTGCTCGGTGCGAATGCCGGCGATGCGAAGCATGGCGTGTTCACCGATCGTCCGGAAACGCTGACGAACGACTTCTTCGTGAACCTGCTCGACATGGGCACGGAATGGAAGCCGGTGTCGGCCGCGAACGACGTGTTCGAAGGGCGCGATCGCGCGACGGGCGCGCTCAAGTGGACGGGCACGCGCGTCGACCTGATCTTCGGTTCGCATGCGCAACTGCGTGCGCTGGCCGAGGTGTACGGCAGCGCGGACGCGAAGGAGAAGTTCGTGCGCGATTTCGTCGCGGCCTGGAACAAGGTGATGAACCTCGACCGCTTCGACCTCGCGTGAACCCGGCCGCATCCCGACGCGGTGATGCGGTGATGCAGTAACGTGAAACGGCCGGTCCGGCGACCGGCCGTTTCTTCCCTGAACGATGTCTTGTCAAAGGAGTGACGATCATGACGCAAATGATGCTCGACATGCGCGCTGCCGCGGCGCCCATTCTGCGATCGCCGGTGGAGCTGGCGCGCTACGTCGTCGGCTTCGCGATCGTCGTCGGCGGAGCGGCGGAGCTGGCCTCGCAGGCGCTGCACGCGCTCGCGCCGGTCGTGTCGGCCGCCGGCGGTTGAGGGCGGCCACGGATTCGCGACGCTAGACTGGCGAGTCGCGAACGGATGCCGCGCGAGGCGGCATGCGGATTGCCCGATGCATTTTCGCCGGTTCAACATTTCGAATGAGGAGTCCCGAAGATGGCCAAGAAAGGCAACGCCACGCAGATCAACATCGGCATCAGCGACAAGGACCGCAAGAACATCGCGGAAGGCCTGTCGCGCTTGCTCGCCGATACGTTTTCGCTGTACCTGAAGACCCACAATTTCCACTGGAACGTGACCGGACCGATGTTCAACACGCTGCACCTGATGTTCGAGGAGCAGTACAACGAACTATGGCTCGCGGTCGACTCCGTCGCCGAGCGCATTCGCACGCTGGGCGTCGTCGCGCCCGGCACGTTCGGCGATTTCGCGAAACTGTCGTCGGTGCCCGAAGCGAAGGGCGTGCCGGCCGCCGAGGAGATGATCCGCCAGCTCGTCGAAGGGCACGAGACGGTCGTGCGCACCGCGCGCGAAATCTTCCCGATCGCCGACGCGGCGAGCGACGAGCCGACCGCCGATTTGCTCACGCAGCGCCTGCAGACGCATGAAAAGACCGCATGGATGCTGCGGTCGCTGCTCGCGTAAGTCCAGCGCTGCCGGGGCGTCGGGCCGGGCCCGGACGGGCCGGCTCCGAATCTGTCCCTGGATCGATGCCCGCCGCCGCACGGCCGTGCGCAGCGGGCCGCGGCGGCCGGCCGGCCCGCCGCGACCGCCGGCCGCGGGTCGCGCCGACATGACGCGCAGCGCCGCTCGGCTCTAAAATGCCGGGATTCTCTTCCTGGTGCTTCGCCATGCTTGCCCGCTTTCCCCTGTATCTGCGGCTCGTCCGGATGGACAAGCCGATCGGCAGCCTGCTGCTGCTGTGGCCGACGCTCAACGCGCTGTGGATCGCATCGGACGGCCATCCGCGCTGGCCGCTGCTCGTGATCTTCACGCTGGGCACGCTGCTGATGCGCTCGGCCGGCTGCGCGATCAACGATTACGCCGACCGCGATTTCGACCGCCACGTGAAGCGCACGGCCGACCGGCCGCTGACGTCGGGCAAGATCCGGGCATGGGAAGCCGTCGCGATCGCGGTCGGGCTGTCGTTCGTCGCGTTCCTGCTGATCCTGCCGCTCAATACGCTGACGAAAGAATTGTCAGTCGTCGCGTTGTTCGTCGCCGGCTCCTATCCGTTCATGAAGCGTTTCTTCGCGATTCCGCAGGCGTATCTCGGCATCGCGTTCGGCTTCGGCATCCCGATGGCGTTCGCGGCCGTGCAGGACACGGTGCCGGTGCTGGCGTGGGTGATGCTGCTCGCGAACATCTTCTGGTCGGTCGCGTACGACACCGAATATGCGATGGTCGATCGCGACGACGACATCAAGATCGGCATCCGCACGTCCGCGCTGACGTTCGGCCGCTTCGACGTCGCGGCCGTGATGACGTGCTACGCGGTGACGCTCGGCATCTACGTGTGGATCGGCGTGACGCTCGGCTTCGGCCTCGCATACTGGGCCGGCTGGGCGGCGGCGGTCGGCTGCGCGCTGTATCACTACACGCTGATCAAGGGTCGCGAACGGATGCCGTGCTTCGCGGCGTTCCGCCACAACAACTGGCTCGGCGGCGTGCTGTTCGCGGGCATCGCCGCGCATTACCTGCTGGCCGCTCGCTGAACGACACCCCGACATATCGCGCCTTTGCGGGCGGCGCCAACGAAAAAAGCGACCCGACGGTCGCTTTTTTTACGTCCGGCGCCGGCGCAAACCGGCGCCGCTGTCGCGCTTACGCGCGGCCGAGCTCGTCGCCCATTTCCTTCGCACGCGCTTCGGCCGCGAGCGCGCCGCGCACGATCGCTTCCTTCACGCCCTGTGCGTCGAATGCCGCGAGCGCGGCGGCCGTCGTGCCGCCCTTCGACGTCACGCGTTCGCGCAGCACGCTCGCCGGCTCGCCCGATTGCGCGGCCAGTTGCGCGGCGCCCGCGAACGTCGCGACCGCGAGCGCGCGGCCCTGTTCGTCGTTCATGCCGAGACGGCGCGCGGCTTCCTGCAGCGCTTCGATGAAATAGAACACGTACGCGGGGCCGCTGCCCGAAATCGCCGTGACCGCGTCGAGCTGCGATTCGTCGTCGAACCACACGATCTCGCCGACCGCGCCGAGCACGCTCGATGCGAGTTCGCGGCCCGCCGCGTCGACGCCCGGCAGCGCGGCGAGGCCCGTCACGCCCATGCCGACCAGCGCCGGCGTGTTCGGCATCGTGCGCACGACGCGCGCGTAGCCGCCGAGCCAGCGGGCGAGATCCGTGCCGCGGATGCCGGCCGCGATGCTGATCACGAGCTGCGACTTCAGGTGCGGCGCGAGCGCCTGCGCGACGTCCTTCAGCACCTGCGGCTTCACCGCGAGCACGATCGCGTCGTAATCGGCGAGCGTTGCGTCGACGGCCGCGCCGGTGCGCACGCCGAATTGCTGCGCGGCGCGCGCGCGGACGTCTTCGTTGATGTCGATGGCATACAGGCCGTCCGCGGCGACGCCGCGCTTGATCAGGCCGCCGATCAGGGCCGCGGCCATGTTGCCGCCGCCGATGAATGCGATTTTCATGATGTCGGGAATGAGCGAGTGAGTGAACGGAAAGGCGGAAAAGAGCGCGGCGTTCAGCGCGCGTAATCGCGCGCGCCGAAGATCGCGGTGCCGACGCGCACGATCGTCGCGCCTTCGAGCACGGCCGCGTCGAGATCGGCGGACATGCCCATCGACAGCGTGTCGAGCGGCAGGCCGTCGGCGCGCAATGCGTCGAACAACGCGCGCAGCGCGCGATGCGGCGCGCGCTGCGCGTCGGTGTCGCCGGCCGGTTCGGGAATCGCCATCAGGCCGCGCAGCCGCAGCGACGGCAGCGCGGCGACCGCACGCGCGACCTCGGCCACGTCGGCCGGCGCGACGCCGCTCTTCGACGCCTCGCCGCTGATGTTTACCTGCACGCACACGTTGACCGGCGGCAGGTGCGCGGGGCGCTGTTCCGACAGGCGCTGCGCGATCTTCAGCCGGTCGATCGAATGGACCCAGTCGAAGCGCTCGGCGACGGGGCGCGTCTTGTTCGATTGCAGCGGCCCGATGAAATGCCATTCGAGGCTCGCGCGCAAGTCGGCGAGCGCGTCGATCTTGTCGAGCGACTCCTGCACGTAGTTCTCGCCGAAGGCGTGCTGCCCGGCCGCATGCGCGGCGCGCACGTCGTCGGCCGGAAACGTCTTCGACACGGCGAGCAGCGATACGGTGGCGGGATCGCGGCCGGCCGCGCGGGCGGCGTCGGCGATGCGGCGGTGAACGGAGTCGAGACGGGCGGCGAGATCGGACATGACGGGCACGGAAGCAGGCACGCAGGCAGCGCGGAAACGGGCATGAAGCCGATGCGCCGCGATCCGCGGCGCATCGATCCGCTCATTATACGGACGCCGCGCGCCCGCCCGTTACGCGTGAACAGGCACTAGCCGTACAGCAAATGCTCGACGAGCTGGATCCAGTGGGCGACCGGCACCTGCGTGCCGCTTTGCAGGTGTGCGATGCAGCCGATGTTGCCGGATACGATCATCTGCGGTTCGAGCGCCTGCAGCTTCAGCAGCTTCTGCTTGCGCAACCGGTACGACAGCGACGGCTGCGTCAGCGAGTAGGTACCGGCCGAGCCGCAGCACAGATGGCTGTCGGCCGGCAGCCGCACGTCGATGCCGAGCGTCTCGAGCAGGCGCTCGACCTTGCCGCGCGACTGCTGCCCGTGCTGCAGCGTGCACGGCGGGTGGTATGCGACCGTATGGATCGCACGGCGCCGGGCGATCGTCGCGAGTTCGGCCTCGAACGCGAGCAGCACGTCGGAGATGTCGCGCGTCAGCGACACGATGCGCTGCGCTTTCTCCGCGTAGGCCGGATCGTCGCGCAGCAGGTGCGCGTATTCGAGCACCGTCGCGCCGCAGCCCGACGCATTCATCACGATCGCCTCGGCGCCCTGTTCGACGTGGGGCCACCACGCGTCGATGTTGCGGCGCGCGTCGTCGAGCGCTTCGTCGTGATAGTTCAGGTGCAGGCGGATCGCGCCGCAGCAGCCCGCGTCGGGCGAGACGACCGTCTCGATGCCGAGCGCGTCGAGCACGCGCGCGGTCGCGATGTTGATGTTCGGCAGCATCGACGGCTGCACGCAGCCGCCGAGCATCAGCATCTTGCGCGTATGCGTGCGGTGCGGCCATTCGAGCAGCCGCGTGCGCGGCGGCACCTTGTCGCGCAGCCGCTTCGGCAGCAGCGGCCGCACGTGCTGGCCGAGCCGCATCGCCGGCGAGAACAGCGCGGCGTTCGGCACGACGCTCGCGAGCACGCGGCGCATGAGCCGCTGCTGCGCGGGGCGTTCCACCTGCGCCTCCACGTGCTTGCGCCCGATCTCGACGAGCCGGCCGTACTGCACGCCGGACGGGCAGGTCGTCTCGCAGCTGCGGCAGGTGAGGCAGCGGTCGAGATGCTGTTGCGTGCTGCGCGTGACGGGCGCGCCTTCGACCATCTGCTTGATCAGGTAGATGCGTCCGCGCGGGCCGTCGAGTTCGTCGCCGAGCAGTTGATAGGTCGGGCAGGTCGCGGTGCAGAACCCGCAGTGCACGCACTTGCGCAGGATCGCGTCGGCCTCGTCGCCGTCGGGCGTATTGCGGATGAAATCGGCGAGGTTCGTTTGCATCGATCCCTCAGAGGTCTGGGTAGAGCCGGCCGCGATTGAAGATGCGCGCGGGATCGAACGCGCTCTTCAGCCCGCGGTGGATCTTCATCATCGGCGCGGGCAGCGGCGTGAACACGCCCGCGCTGCGGTCGTAGGTGTCGCCCGCGCGGAACAGCGTCGCATGGCCGCCGGCCTGCTTCGCGCTCATGCGCACGGTTTGCGCGTCGGCGTCGGTGATCCACCAGCGCTGCGCGCCGCCCCATTCCATCAACTGGGTGCCGGGCAGGTGCATCGGTTCGGTGATCGACGGCAGCGACAGGCGCCACAGCGCGTAGCCGGGCGGGATGCCGTTGAAGAACGGATCGGTATGCTCGCGCAGGCCGGACCAGAAGCGCTCGGCCTCGACCGCGTCGACGACTTCGCCGCCGAGCAGCGTTTTCGCGGATTTCACGGCAGCTTCCGCGCCCGACAGGCGCAGCACGAGCGTGCCGTTGCGCCACGCGCTCGCGCTGACCGGCAGCGGATGGCCGCCCCATTCGTTGAGCTTGCGCACCGCGTCGGTCGCGGTCATCTCGAATTTGAGCGTGACTTCGGCGACAGGTATCGGCAGCACCTTGATCGACAGGTCGAGCATCAGCCCGAGCGTGCCGAGCGCGCCGGCCATCAGCCGCGACACGTCGTAGCCGGCGACGTTCTTCACGACCTGGCCGCCGAAGCGCAGCCTTTCGCCGCGGCCGTTCATCAGCGTGGTGCCGAGCACGAAATCGCGCGGTGCGCCGCAGGTGGCGCGGCGCGGGCCCGCGAGGCCGGCGGCGACGCAGCCGCCGACGGTGGCCGAACGGCCGAAGTGCGGCGGCTCGAACGGCAGCATCTGGCCGCGCTCGGCGAGGACGGTTTCAAGTTGCGCGAGCGGCGTGCCCGCGCGGACCGTGACGACGAGTTCGGCCGGGTCGTACGACACGACGCCCTGAAACGCGCGCGTGTCGAGTATTTCGCCCTCGAGCGCCTGGCCGTACCAGTCCTTGGTGCCGCCGCCGCGAATCCGCAGCGGCCGGCCGTCGGCACTGGCGGCGCGGATGCGCTCGGCCCATCCGGCGACGATGTCGTCCTCTTCCATGTTCCGTTGCTTTCTCGTCTCGTTGTCCGGTCGATTGTACCGGGGTGGCGCGATTCCACATCGCGACTATCCCTAAGCCCCGTCCCGCTTCCGGCATGCGGGGGCCGGCACGCGAACGCGCCGCGCGGGCACGGCAGACCCGCGCGCGCCGCTCAGAAGCGCGGCAGGTCGGGGTGCGGCAGCAGCCCGCCGCGCACGTGCTGGCGCCCGTATTCGGCGCAGCGCGCGCGGGTCGGGATGCCCTTGTCCGGGTTCAGCAGCCCGGCCGGGTCGAATGCGCGCTTGACCGCGAAGAACGCGTCGCGCTCCTGCGGCGAGAACTGCACGCACATCGAATTGAGCTTTTCGATACCGACGCCGTGCTCGCCCGTCACGCTGCCGCCGAATTCCACGCAGCATTCGAGGATCTCCGCGCCGAACTGCTCGGCGCGGTGCAGCTCGTCCGGATCGTTCGCGTTGTACAGGATCAACGGATGCATGTTGCCGTCGCCCGCATGGAACACGTTGATGCAGCGTAGCCCGTAGCGCGTTTCGAGCTGCTCGATGCGCGCGAGCAGCGGGCCGATCGCGCGGCGCGGCACGGTGCCGTCCATGCAGTAGTAATCGGCGGAAATACGGCCGGCGGCCGGGAACGCGTTCTTGCGGCCGGACCAGAAGCGCAGCCGCTCGCTTTCGTTGCGCGACACCTGGATGCGCGTCGCGCCGTGTTCGCGCAGCACGGCCGTCATCCGCACGATCTCCTCGGCGACTTCTTCGGGCGTGCCGTCCGATTCGCACAAGAGGATCGCCTTCGCGTCGAGGTCGTAGCCCGCGTGCGTGAACGCCTCGACGGCTTGCGTCGCCGGCTTGTCCATCATCTCGAGCCCGGCCGGGATGATGCCCGACGCGATGATCGCCGCGACGGCCTCGCCGCCCTTGACGACGTCGTCGAAACTCGCCATCACGAGCTGCGCGGTCTGCGGCTTCGGGATCAGTCGCACCGTGACCTCGGTGACGATCGCGAACATCCCTTCGCTGCCGATCATCACGGCGAGCAGGTCGAGGCCCGGCATGTCGAGCGCGAGCGAGCCGAATTCGACGATCTCGCCGTCGATCGTCACCGCGCGCACGCGCATCACGTTGTGCACGGTCAGCCCGTATTTCAGGCAGTGGACGCCGCCGGAATTTTCCGCGACGTTGCCGCCGATCGTGCAGGCGATCTGCGACGACGGATCGGGCGCGTAATACAGGCCGTACGGCGCGGCCGCTTCCGAGATCGCGAGGTTGCGCACGCCGGGCTGCACGGTCGCCGTGCGCGCGTACGGGTCGACTTCGACGATGCGCGTGAAGCGCGCGAGCGACAGCACGACGCCGAGCGCGATCGGCAGCGCGCCGCCCGACAGGCTGGTGCCGGCGCCGCGCGGCACGATCGGCACTTCCATGCGGCGGCAGATCTGCACGATCCGCTGCACCTGCGACTCCGTCTCGGGCAACGCGACCGCGAGCGGCAGCCGGCGGTACGCGGACAGGCCGTCGCATTCGTACGGCGCCGTGTCCTCGTCGCGGTACAGCAGGCAGTGCGTCGGCAGCACGGCCATCAGCGCCTGCACGACTTCGCGCTGGCGCTGCGCGCGCGCGGCGCTCGACAGTTCGACGGGAGCGTTCATGAGGTCTCCTGCGTGGGGCGCGGTGCCGCGCCGCCGTGTCAGCACGTGAAAATCTTGCCCGGATTCATCAGGTTGCGCGGATCGAGCGCGAGCTTGATCGCGCGCATCGTGTCGATTGCGTTGTCGCCGTGTTCCTTCGGCAGGAAGCGCATCTTGTGCAGCCCGACGCCGTGCTCGCCCGTGCAGGTGCCGCCCAGGCGCAGCGCGCGCTCGACGATCCGGTCGTTGATGCGTTCGGCTTCGGCGAGTTCCTCGGGCTTGTCGGGATCGATCAGGATCGCGACGTGGAAATTGCCGTCGCCGACGTGGCCGACGATCGGGCAGGGCAGCGACGACGCGCGCAGGTCGACCTCGGTTTCCTCGACGCACGCGGCGAGCTGCGAGATCGGCACGCACACGTCGGTCGTCACCGCGCGGCAACCGGGCTTCAACTGCAGCATCGCGAAGTATGCGTTGTGGCGCGCGGACCAGAGCCGCGTGCGATCCTCGGGGCGCGTCGCCCATTCGAAGCCCTGGCCGGAATTCTCGCCGGCGAGCGCCTGCACGAGTTCGGCCTGTTCCTTCACGCCGGCGTCGGTGCCGTGGAATTCGAAGAACAGCGTCGGCGCTTCGGTGAGCGTCAGGTTCGAGTGACGGTTGATCGAGCGTACCGCGAGCGCGTCGACGAATTCGACGCGCGCGATCGGCACGCCGATCTGGATCGTCTCGATCACCGTACGGACTGCGTCGCCCATCGTCGGGAACGTGCAGATCGCGGCCGATACGGCCTCGGGCAGCGGATGCAGGCGCAGCGTGATCTCGGTGATCACGCCGAGCGTGCCTTCGGACCCGACGAACAGCCGCGTGAGGTCGTAGCCGGCCGACGACTTGCGCGCGCGCGAGCCGGTCTTGACCACGCGGCCGTCCGCGAGCACCGCGCTCAGGCCGAGCACGTTCTCGCGCATCGTGCCGTAGCGCACGGCGTTGGTGCCCGACGCGCGGGTCGCCGTCATCCCGCCGATGCTGGCGTCGGCGCCCGGATCGATCGGGAAGAACAGGCCGGTGTCGCGCAGCGCTTCGTTGAGCGCCTTGCGCGTGATGCCCGGCTCGACCGTCACGGTCAGGTCTTCGGCGTTGATCGACAGCACGCGGTTCATTTCCGACAGGTCGAGCGACACGCCGCCGCGCACCGCGAGCAGGTGGCCTTCGAGCGACGAGCCGGCGCCGTACGGGATCAGCGGCACGCCGTAGAGCGAGCACAGCGACACGACTTCGCGCACGTCGTCGGTGCTGCGCGCGAACACGACGGCGTCGGGCAGTTGCGGATCGAACGGGGATTCGTCGCGGCCGTGATGGGCGCGAACCGCGTCGGCGGTCGACACGCGCTCGCCGAAAGCGGCGCGCAGCGCATCGAGCATGGCGGGGGGCAGCGGGCGGCGCGTGGCGGCCGGCGGGGCAGGGTGATTCACGAATGTCTCCTGACTGCTTGTCATACTGTCGCCTCATTCTACGCTGTAACGTCCGCTGCGCCTCCCGCCGCGGGCTGCGATAATCGCGTTCCAGCCAACCGGGCCGCGTGGCGGCCGCGCACGAGAGGACATTCGCATGGGCAACCGCTTGAGCAAGATCGCGACGCGCACGGGCGACGACGGCACCACCGGGCTGGGCGACGGACGGCGCATCGGCAAGGACGACGCGCGGATCGCCGCGATCGGCGACGTCGACGAACTGAACTCGAATCTCGGCGTGCTGCTGGCCGAGGCATTGCCTGACGACGTGCGCACGGCGCTCGTCACGATCCAGCACGACCTGTTCGATCTTGGCGGCGAGCTGTGCATTCCCGGCCACACGGTGCTCGACGATACGCATCTCGCGCGCCTCGACCAGTGGCTCGCCGACTACAACGCGACGCTGCCGCCGCTGAAGGAATTCATCCTGCCGGCCGGCTCGCGCGCCGCATCGCTCGCGCACGTCTGCCGAACCGTGTGCCGCCGCGCGGAGCGCTCGATCGTCGCGCTCGGGCGCTGCGATACGCTCAACGATGCCCCGCGGCGGTACGTGAACCGGCTGTCCGACCTGCTGTTCGTGCTGGCGCGCGTGCTGAACCGCGCCGGCGGCGGCGCCGACGTGCTGTGGGAGCGCGGACGCGTCCGCTAGCAGCCGCCACGTTTTTGCGCACTGCGACAATTTGTCCGGCAGGCGCCCGTTTTTAAACATGTATTGTATGAGCATGTTTAACGGAGAACGAACATGACCCATATCACCGCTGACCAGATGGCCCGTGTGAAGGCCACCGCCCCCGTCCTCGCCGAGCACGGCGCGACGATCACGAAGCATTTCTATCAGCGCATGTTCGCGCGTCATCCGGAACTGAAGAACCTGTTCAACCAGACGCACCAGAAGACCGGCAGTCAGCCCGAGACGCTCGCGAAGGCCGTTTATGCGTACGCGGCCAACATCGACAACCTCGGCGCGCTGGGCGGCGCGGTGTCGCGCATCTCGCACAAGCACGCGAGCCTGAACATCCGCCCCGAGCACTACCCGATCGTCGGCGAGAACCTGCTTGCGTCGATCGTCGAAGTGCTCGGCGACGCGGTCGATGCCGACACGCTCGAAGCGTGGCGCGTCGCGTACGGCCAGCTCGCGCAGATCATGATCGGCGCCGAGGCCGATCTGTACGCGAACGCCGCGTGGAGCGGCTTCCGCCCGTTCAAGGTCGCGCGCAAGGTGCGTGAAAGCGACGAGATCACGTCGTTCTACCTGACGCCTGCCGACGGCGGCGCGGCGCCGACGTTCGAGCCGGGCCAGTACATCACGGTGAAGCGCTTCGTCGGCGATCTCGGCGTCGATCAGCCGCGCCAGTACAGCCTGTCCGATGCGCCGCACGGCAAGTGGCTGCGCATCTCGGTGAAGCGCGAGGCCGGCAAGGCCGAAGCGATTCCGGCCGGCAAGGTGTCGACGCTGATGCACGACGGCGTGGAAGAGGGCGCGATCGTCGAGGTGACCGCACCGATGGGCGACTTCTCGCTGAAGCGCGACGCGGATACGCCGGTCGTGCTGATCTCGGGCGGGGTCGGCATCACGCCGATGATGTCGATGGCGTCGACGCTGATCGCCGAAGGCTGCAAGCGCGACGTGCGGTTCATCCACGCATGCCGTTCGGGCGCGGTGCACGCGTTCCGCGACTGGCTGAACGATACCGTCGGCGAGCACGTGAACGTCAAGCGTACGGTGCTGTACGAACTGGTCGGCCCGAACGATCGCGTCGGCATCGACCACGACCTCGAAGGGCGCCTCACGCCGGAACGCGTGCAGCAGTACGCGCTGGTGCCGGACGCCGACTACTACATCTGCGGCCCGGTCGCGTTCATGAAGGCGCAGCGCGATGCGCTCGTCGCGCTCGGCGTCGCGCCGGAACGCGTGAATACCGAGATCTTCGGGTCGGGTGCGCTCGAGTGAAGATTCGACGGCCGGTTTCGGCCAACGCAACGACGCAATGACAAAGCCCGGCGCGAGCCGGGCTTTTCTTTTTGGCGCTAGACCGGGGCCGCGTGCGTCAAGCGCCGGCCGGAGATCCGCCGGCTATCAGTTGCCGCTGCCGCGCGCGACCCGGCGCGCCTTCACGGCTTCCGCCAGGCCTTCGAGCACCTTCACGCTGTCGTCCCACGCGATGCACGCGTCGGTGATGCTCTGGCCGTAGGTCAGCGCGCAGCCTTCCTTCAGGTCCTGGCGACCCTCGACGAGGTGCGACTCGATCATCACGCCGACGATCCGCTCGTCGCCGGCCGCGATCTGGCGGCCGATGTCGGCACACACGGGGATCTGGTTCTCGTGCTTCTTCGAGCTGTTCGCGTGGCTCGCGTCGATCATCAGGCGCGCGGCGAGGCCGGCCTTGCCGATGTCCGCGCAGGCGGCGTTCACGCTGTCCGCGTCGTAGTTCGGCGTCTTGCCGCCGCGCAGGATCACGTGGCAATCCTCGTTGCCGGCCGTCGACACGATCGCCGAATGGCCGCCCTTCGTCACCGACAGGAAATGATGAGGCTGCGACGCGGCCTTGATCGCGTCGACCGCGATCTTCACGTTGCCGTCGGTGCCGTTCTTGAAGCCGACCGGGCACGACAGCCCCGATGCGAGCTCGCGGTGCACCTGCGACTCGGTCGTGCGCGCGCCAATCGCGCCCCACGAGATCAGGTCGGCGATGTACTGCGGGCTGATCATGTCGAGGTATTCGGTTGCGGCCGGCAGCCCCATTTCGTTGATCTGCAGCAGCAGCTCGCGCGCGGTGCGCAGCCCTTCGTTGATCTTGAAGCTGTTGTCGAGGTGCGGATCGTTGATGAGCCCCTTCCAGCCGACCGTCGTGCGCGGTTTTTCGAAGTACACGCGCATCACGATTTCCAGTTCGCCCTTGAAGCGCTCGCGCTCCTTCACGAGCCGGCCCGCGTATTCGATCGCCGCCTTCGTGTCGTGGATCGAGCACGGCCCGATCACGACGATCAGCCGGTCGTCCATCCCGTGCAGGATGCGGTGCATCGACTGGCGCGAGTGGTAGATCAGCTCGGACGCGGCTTCGGAGCACGCGAATTCGCGGATCAGGTGGGCGGGCGGCGTCAGTTCCTTGAGTTCGCGAATGCGGACGTCGTCGGTGTTGTGCGGGGGCATGCTGTTTCTCCTGGTTTTCCGGGGCGCCGTTCGGTCAGTGCGCGTGCGGCGGATTCATCGATGCGGGCAATTCGGTGCTGCCGGTCGGGGCCGCGGGACCGCTGCGGCGGCGACCGGCTGGCGAAGGGCGAAAAAAAACCGCCGGGTTCGCCGGCGGTTTTTTCGGGAATTTCGGTTGCGCTTTACGCGCCATCAACCCTCTCGATCCGCCAGCGGTCTGAGATACCAAAAAAAGTAAAAGTAAAACTTGGCGGACATGACGGAAATTCGGCTCGTCAAAAAAGTTGATTCGGAATTTATACCCCGTCCCCGAGCGGCTGGCAACCGGGGACCGTCGAAAATGCGGATAATCCGCGCGTTTTCGTCAAAATACGCGGATCATGTGCGCCGCGATGCGGTTATGCCGTACCGCCGACCGTCATCTTGTCGATCCGCAGGGTCGGCTGGCCAACGCCGACCGGCACGCTCTGGCCTTCCTTGCCGCATACGCCGACGCCCGTGTCGAGCGACATGTCGTTGCCGATCATGCTCACGTACTTCAGCGATTCCGGGCCGCTGCCGATCAGCGTCGCGCCCTTCACCGGGTAGGTGATCTTGCCGTTCTCGATCATGTACGCCTCGGACGCCGAGAACACGAACTTGCCGTTCGTGATGTCGACCTGGCCGCCGCCGAAATTCACCGCGTACAGGCCGTTCTTCACCGACGCGATGATTTCCTGCGGATCCTTGTCGCCATTCAGCATGTAGGTGTTCGTCATGCGCGGCATCGGCAGCGCCGCGTACGACTCGCGCCGTGCGTTGCCCGTGACGGGCATTTTCATCAGCCGCGCGTTCAGCGTGTCCTGGATGTAGCCCTTCAGGATGCCATCCTCGATCAGCGTCGTGCACTGCGTCGGGTTGCCTTCGTCGTCGATGTTCAGCGAGCCGCGGCGGTTCGGCAGCGTGCCGTCGTCGACGACGGTCACGCCCTTCGCGGCGACCTGCTCGCCGATTCGGCCCGCGAACGCGGACGAGCCCTTGCGGTTGAAGTCGCCTTCGAGACCGTGGCCGATCGCCTCGTGCAGCAGCACGCCCGGCCAGCCCGGCCCGAGCACGACCGTCATCGCGCCGGCCGGCGCAGGGCGCGCATCGAGGTTGACGAGCGCCGCGTGCACGGCGTCGTCGACATAGCGCGACAGGACCTCGTCGGTGAAGTAGCCGTAGTCGAAGCGGCCGCCGCCGCCGCCCGAGCCGATCTCGCGGCGGCCGTTCTGTTCGGCGATCACGGTGACCGACACGCGCACGAGCGGCCGGATGTCGGCCGCGAGCGCGCCGTCGCTGCGCGCGACCAGCACGACGTCGTATTCGCCGGCGAGGCCGGCCATCACCTGCGTGATGCGCGGGTCGCGCCCGCGCGCCATCTGCTCGATGCGTTCGAGCAGCTTGACCTTGGCCGTCGCGTCGAGCGACGCGAGCGGGTCGGACGGCAGGTACAGGTCGCGGCCCGAGATGCCCGTCAGCGACGTGGCGGCCTTGATCTTCTGGCGGCCGCCGCCGGCCGCCGCGATCGCCTTGGTCGCGGCGGCGGCTTGCGCGATCGCTTCGGGCGACAGATCGTCCGAATACGCGAACGCGGTGCGGTCGCCCGCGACCGCGCGCACGCCGACGCCCTGGTCGATGCTGAAGCTGCCCGACTTGACGATGCCTTCCTCGAGGCTCCACGCTTCGCTGCGGGTCGCCTGGAAGTACAGGTCCGCGTAGTCGACGCGATGCGTGAAGATGTCGGCGATCGTGCGCGTGAGCAGGCTTTCGTCGAGGCCGTACGGCGTGAGCAGGATGTCCTTCGCCAGCGCGAGGTTGCGGATGCCGGGTTCGATGATGTTCATGCGGATATCGGGAGTTCTCAAAAAGTTGTCGGGTGCTGCCGGGCAGACGGGTGGGCCGCACGGCGTGTCAAGCGGTGCGGCGGATTCAGGTCAGTACGCGGTGTCGCCATGCGGGCAGGCTCTGGCGTACGTCGGCGATGCGCTGCGGATCGATCGTGCCGAGCACGACGCTGGCGCCCTCGTCGCGTACCGCGACGATCTCGCCCCACGGGTCGATCAGCATGCTGTGGCCCCACGTGCGCCGGCCGTTCACGTGCTTGCCGCCCTGTGCGGCCGCGAGCACGTAGCACTGGTTCTCGACGGCCCGCGCGCGCAGCAGCGTTTCCCAGTGCGCGCGGCCCGTCGTATACGTAAACGCCGACGGCACGGCCATCAGCGCGCAGTCGCCCATGCGGCGGTACAGCTCCGGAAAGCGGAGATCGTAACAGACCGACAGGCCGACCTGCCCGAACGGCGCGTCGAACGCGACGACCGTGTCGCCCGCGCGGATCGTGCGTGCCTCGTCGAACGATTCGTCGCCTTTCTCGAAGTTGAACAGGTGGATCTTGTCGTAGCGCGCGGCTTCGTTGCCGGACGGATCGAACACGAGCGTCGTGTTCAGCACGCGATCGGGCTCCGGCGCCTTCAGCGGCAGCGTGCCGCCGATCACCCAGATGCCGTGGCGGCGCGCGGCGTCGGCGAGGAACTGCTGGATCGGGCCGTCCCGGTACGGTTCGGCGAGCGCGAGCTTGTCGGTGTCGCGGTGGCCCATGAAGCAGAAATACTCGGGCAGCAGCACGAGCTGCGCGCCTTCGCCGGCGGCTTCCGCGATCAGGCGGCGCGCTTCGGCCAGATTGCGTGTGACGTCCGGCGTGCTCACCATCTGCAGCGCGGCGACCCGGAAGGGCGTGGCGGAACGGGCGTGGTCGGTCATCGCGGAATCGGTTGCGTCATAAATGGGGTGCGGCCCGGCGCCCTGCGCGGTTCGATGCGCGCTCAATGGCTCGCTGCATCGGCCGGACCGTGATTCATCTTACCCTGATCGCTGCGCACCCGCTCGATGTGCGGGTGCGCCCACGAGCCGGTGATCGCGTAGTCGAGCGCGAACGCGCGCGACAGCGTCTCGGACAGCGCATAGTTCGCGGCCAGCACGCCGACGCCGAGCAGCGGGTTGATGATGGCGGCGCCGATCGCGGCTGCGCCCGCGCTGATTTTCGGTGCGACGTGCGCATGCAGATCCTGCGTTTCGGCGCCGAGATCGACCGCGCCGCGCACGGTGACGTTCGCGGGGCCCGTCATCATCGAGAAGTCGTCGGTGCGCGCGATCCCGTTCGAAATCCGGCCGGTACCGGTGATCTTGTCGAACGGCAGCCCCTTGCCGACCACGTCGCGGAAGTTCAGCGTCAGGAAGCGCGCGAGGCTCTGCAGGCTCAGCACGCCGAGCAGTTTCGCCGCGCCCGGATCGACCTTCAGGATCTGCCCGTGTTCCAGGTCGACCGCGACCTGGCCGCCGAGCGACGGGAAGTCGAGCGCGGTCGGGCCGCCGCGCCAGCCGACCTTGCCCGTGACCGAGCCGTGACCGTCCGCGAGCGTGCGCGGCAGGCCGACGCGGTCGAGCAGCGCACCCGCGTTGTCGATGTCGAGCTTGAAGTCGAACACGGTGCGGCGCGGCGCGTCGGGTTCGTCGGCGCCGCGGGCGAGCGCGCGGCGCGACGTGCGCCAGTTGCCGGTCGCCGTCAGCTTCGCGGCCGGGTTCGACAGTTCCAGCTTGTCGAGCTGCCACACGGGCGTGCCGTCTTCGTCGATGTTGCGTGCGTTGACGACGAGCCGGCCGATGTCGTGATCGCGCGCGACGACCTGGTCGACGATCAGGTCGATCGACGGCATCGGCCGGTCGGCCGGCGTCGGCAGGTTCATCGCGCGGCCGACGAGGTCGTGCTGCGAACTCTGCGGCACGACGAGCTTCGCGAGCCGCGCGTTGAGCACGCCCGCGCCGTTGTGACCGCCGCCCGGCGCCCACGACAGGTAGCCCGAGACCTGGTTCGACGCGATGTTCGCCTGCCAGAGGTCGTCGACGTGCGACGCGCCGACGATCACGTTCTCCCAGTTGCGCTTGAGCAGTTTCAGCGTGCCGAAATGGAACGCGAAGCGCTTCGGCGCGAAGCTCGCGAAATCGACGCGCGGCGCGGCCTGTGGCGCCGGCGCGCGCGGCGTGTCGGGCTGCAGCGTGTGGGCGAGGGCGAGCCACGCGTCGGCGTCCAGTTCGCCGACGTCGACGGCCGCGCTCACGCCGTCCTGCGGCATGTCGGGCATCCGGTGGATGCCCATCGCGCCGCGCACCGCGCGCAGCGGCTGGCCGCGCGTCGCGTCGAGCAGGTAGGTCGCGCTCACCGGCCCGAGCGTCAGGTCGGCGTGTTCGAGGCGTTTGCCGTCCGCCTGCGGCGCCGGCTGCAGCGTGAAGCGGAACGGCATCGGCGTGCCGGCCGGCTTCGCGAACGGCGCCGGGAAGTTCAGCGCCACGCTGGTCAGGTCGGATTGCGCGCTGACGTCGGGCAGGCGGCCCGGCGCACCGCGCACGGCGACCTTGTACGGCGCGTCGCCGACCACGTGCTCGAGCAGCGCGGCGGCCGCGCCGTGCAGGTTCAGGCCGCGCGCGGCGTCGAGCGCGAGCCGGCCGTCGACGTTCACCGCGTACGGGCCATGCGACTGGAAGTTGCCGTTCGCGCGCACCGGGCCGCCGAGGAAGCGCCCCGACAGCGCGTGCAGCGACGCGCCGGCCTCGGTGAAGCCGACGGTGCCGCGCAGGGCCGACAGCGGCGGCACGCCGCTCGTCGACAGCGTGTTGCCGCCGAACGCGAGCGCGCCTTCGATGTGCGTGTGCGGATGGGGGACGTGCTGCGGAATCGTGATCTTGAGCGCGAGCGACGCGGGGCCCTGCGCATCGATCCGCTGGCCGATGTGGTCGCTCATCGTGCCGAGCGAGCTGTTGTCCGCGTAGTCGATCAGGTCGGCGAGCGGGCCCTGGGCATGGCCGTCGATGATCAGCGGCGAGTGCGACGGGTTGCCGAGATCGTCGATGCGACCCGCGACCTTCGTCAGCGCGACGCGCTTGTAGTGCGCGCGCGCGATGTCGAAGCGCAGCTTGTTCTGCGCGAGTTCGAACACGCCGTCGATGCCGTCGAGCGCGGGCCAGACGCTCGGCGTGCCGTTCGCGAGCTTGCGCGGCGGGTACGGCGTCGGCTCGAAGCGGCCGCCGGTGAACGGCGCGACGATGTGGAACACGCCGGCGTCCGGCTCGTGTTCGAACGGGAATTTCTCGAGCGGGCCGCGCGCGACGATCGACGCGCCCTTGGTCACCTTGCCGTCCTGCAGCGCGTGGCCGAGATAGTCGCGCAGGTGTTCGGACATCCCGGTCGGCAGGTAGCGCGGAATGCGCGCGACCGACGCGCGCGCGAAATCGGCGCGCAGGTCGAGCGAGCCGCGGCCGTGGCCGGGGTTCGTGTACGAGCCCGACACCGCGATTTCGGCATCGGGGTTCGACACGAGCAGGTCGGGCAGCGACACGTCGACGCGCGCGTGCTTGTCGCCGGGCGCGGGCGTGATCGTCCATTTGGCATTGCCGCGCAGCCGGTCGAACGTCAGGCGCGGCTCGTCGAATTCGCCGGGCACGGTGACGGCCGCGTTGACCGTGTCGATATGCGCGGCGCCGCCCGTCTCGTTCGCATCGACGCGGCCCCACAGATTCTCGACGCCCGGCCAGCCGGCGCGCGGGTGGCCGCGCGGCGAGAGCCCGGGCGGCGGCTCCTGCGCGGCGAAACTGATGCCTTGCAGATCGCCGAGGAAGCGGTAGCGGACGATCGGCGCGGCGCCCATGCGCCGCTCCTCGTCGGCGAGATCGGCGTGCGCGGGTTTCGCGCGCTCGACTTCGATGTGATAGTTCGACACCATTCCGCGCGGGTCGATCTTGATCAGCTCGTTGCGCAGGCGCGCCGGCAGCGGCAGCCCGCGGATGAATTCGCTGAGGATGCCGAGATCGACGCGGTCGCCGACCACGCTGAGCAGTTGCCCCTGGTTCGCGGTCGGCACGCGGTAGCGCGCGGTCAGCGTCGACAGCGCGAGCGAGCGGGCGAGCGGCGTGCCGTCCGGCAGCGGTGGCTGGCCGAGCTCCGCATTGAAGCGCGTCAGGTGCAGCGTGTAGTCGTGGCCCGCGTCGAGCACCATGTCCCAGCCGAAGCCGACCGTCGGCACGTCGAGCCGCGGCTGCGTCGGGCGCACGCGCAGCGCGACGTCGGCGCCTTGCAGGTCGCCGCCCGCCGAGCGCAGGTGGCCGTCGCCGAAGGTCGCCCAGATCGCATTGTCGATCCGGCCCGCGTGGATCGTGAGCGGCACGTCGAGATAGCGCGTGAGCGTCTGCAGGTCGACGGGGCCGGTCGACAGGTAGGCGTCGCCGGTCCAGTTCGCCGGCTTGCCGATCGGCGCGAGCGGCTTGTGCCTGAAGCGCGCGCGGAAATCGAGCGGGCCGAGCAGCAGCGTGCCGTTCGCGGGCGCCTGCAGCGCGGCCTTGTGCACGCGGCCGTCGTTGAGCACCGCGAGCCGGATGCCCGACAGCACGAGCTCCGGTGCGTCGTGCAGCGCGTCGCGCCAGCGCAGCGTGCCGCCGCGCAGCACGATCGCCTCCTGCTTCAGCAACCAGGTGCCGAACGTGTCGTTGCCGCCGTGGGTGGTGGCCACGCCGACGCCCGCGACGCTCAGCGAGCCGTCGGCCGCGCGCGCGACGACGAGGTCGGGCTGATCGACGATCAGGCTCGACAGCGCGGGCGACAGCCGCAGCAGCGACATCCACGACAGCGCGGCCGTCGCGTGCGGCACCGACAGCGCGATCTGGCCGTCACGGCCGCGAATCGTCAGGTTCGTGAGTTCGACGCCCGGCTGCATGCCGGACCAGTTCGGGGAAAGCTTGCCGATCGAAAGCTGCGCGTGGAGCTTGTCGGACACGGCGCGCTCGATGCGCGGGCGGAATTCGTCGATGCGCGGCAGCAGCACGTAGCGCAGCCCGAGGAGGGCGCCGGACGCGACGAAGTAGGTGCCGATCCCGACTGCCAGCGTCACCCTGAACACGCGACGCAGGACCGGATGATCGTGCTTCGGAGGTCCCGCTTCGGGCGCAGCTACGGCGGATTCCTGACGGTCGGACATGCGGCGGACGGGCGGCGATATGGTAGTTTTGCAGACTGACGTTGAAATGTATCACACGGGTTCGTGCCGGCGGCCGTTGGGGCAGCGCGGCACGGGCTTTCCGGCGCGCGGTGTCGCGACGGGCGCACGAGCGTCCGGCGAGGCCGCGCCGAGTCCATGAGGCCGGGGGCAGCGGGGCGCGCACGCGCCGGCCCGCTGCCCCCGGCCTTTCCGCCAGGCCCGCTTCTCGATGACCGACGCTTCCGCCCTGATCAGCACGTCCTACTCCCGATACCTGGCCCGCGCGGCTGCCGCTCGACCCGCGCTGGCCGAGCAGGTCGCCGCGTGGGCGGCCGCGCCGCTCGGCCGCGCGCAGCTCGACGCGCGCTTGACCGAGCTGCTCGCGACGCCGGCCGGCGCGGCCGCGCCGGGCGACGAGCAACTGAAGCGCGCGCTGCGGCAACTGCGCGCCGAGGCGTTCGGTGCGGTCGCGGAGCGCGACCTGCGCGGGCTGGCGGACGTCGCCGAGGTGACGGGCGCGATGACCGATCTTGCCGAAGTGGCCGTGCAGCGCTCCCTGGCGCTGCTGTCGGCCGAACTCGAGGCGCTGTACGGCGAGCCGCGCGGCGCCGACGGCCAGCGCGTCGTGCTCGGCGTGGTCGGGATGGGCAAGCTCGGCGGCCGCGAACTGAACGTGTCGTCGGACATCGACCTGATCTTCGTCTACGAGGACGACGGCGAGACCACCGGCGGCGCACGTTCGCCGCTGTCCACGCAGGAATACTTCACGCGGCTCGGTCGGCGCCTGATCGGCGTGCTGTCCGAGGTCACGGCCGACGGCTACGTGTTTCGCGTCGACATGCGGCTGCGCCCGAACGGCGATTCGGGGCCGCTCGTGTGCAGCCTCGGCATGCTCGAGGAATATTTCTACGTGCAGGGGCGCGAGTGGGAGCGCTATGCGTGGATCAAGGGACGGCTCGTGTCGGAGGGCGACAGCGATGCGGCGCGGCGGCTGGCGTCGCAGCTCGAGTCGATCGTCAAGCCGTTCGTCTACCGCCGCTATCTCGATTTCGGCGTGATCGGCGCGATCCGTTCGCTGCACCAGCAGATCCGGCACGAAGCCGCGCGGCGCGCGTCGATGCGGCCGGACAAGGCCGACGACATCAAGCTCGGGCGCGGCGGGATCCGCGAGATCGAGTTCAGCGCGCAGGTGTTCCAGTTGATCCGCGGCGGCCAGGATGCGGGATTCCGCGTGCGGCCGACGCTCGCGGTGCTGCGGCATGCGCAGGCGCGCGGGCTGATCGGCGACGACGTGTGTGCCCGCCTGACCGACGCCTACAACTTCCTGCGCACGCTCGAGCACCGGCTGCAGTACCGCAACGACGCGCAGACGCACGCGATGCCGGTCGAGCCCGACGAGCGCGCGGCGCTGGCCGCGTCGCTCGGTTTTGCCGACTACGCGGCGCTGATGACGGTGCTGGACGGTCACCGCACGTTCGTCGAAGCGCAGTTCGACCAGATCTTCGCCGACAAGGCGAGCGGCGCGCCGTGCGCGGCCGGCGACGACACGGCCGCCGCGTGGATCTGGAGCGGCGCGCTGGCCGACGACGGCGAGGACGACGCGCTGGTCGCGCGCCTCGACGGCCTGGGCTTCGCCGATCCGGCCGCCGTGCTCGCGCGGCTGCGCGCGATCTGGCAATCGTCGCGCTACACCGGGCTGCCGGAAAAGAGCCGGCAGCGCTTCGACAGCGTCGCGCAGCGCGCGCTCGACGCCGCGCCGAAGATCGACGCCGCGCGCCGCGACGACACGATCGTGCGCCTGTTCGACCTGCTGGAGACGGTCAGCCGGCGCGGCGTCTATCTCGCGCTGCTGACCGAATATCCGGCCGCGCTCGACCGCGTGCTGTCGGTGCTCGGCGCGACGCGCTGGGGCGGCGGCTACCTGATCCGCCACCCGCAGCTGCTCGACGAGCTGCTCGACGACGAGGCGATCGCGAGCCCGTTCGACTGGCCCGCGTTCAAGGATGCGCTGCGTGCGCGGCTCGCGGCGGCCGACGGCCCCGAGCAGCAGATGGACCTGCTGCGTCACGCGCAGCACGCGGAAGTGTTCCGGATCCTGCTGATCGATCTGGCCGGGCAACTGTCGGTCGAGCACGTGAGCGACCGGCTGTCCGAGCTGGCCGACGCGGTGCTCGACGTGACGATCGAAGTCGTCTGGTCGCAGCTCGCGAAGCGTCACCGCGACGTGCCGAAGTTCGCGGTGATCGCGTACGGCAAGCTGGGCGGCAAGGAGCTCGGCTATGCGTCGGATCTCGACCTGATCTTCCTGTACGACGATCCGGACGAGCGCTCGGCGGACGTCTACACGACTTTCACGCGGCGCCTGATCACGTGGCTCACGACCGCGACCGGCGCGGGCGCGCTGTTCGACATCGACCTGCGGCTGCGGCCGAACGGCGAGGCAGGCCTGCTCGTCACCGATCTCGATGCGTTCCGCCGCTATCAGTTGCGCGAGGGCGATGCGGCGAACACCGCGTGGGTGTGGGAGCACCAGGCGCTGACGCGTGCCCGCTACAGCGCGGGCGACGCGCAAATCGGCGCGGATTTCGAGGCGATTCGCCAGCAGGTGCTGACGACGCCGCGCGACGGCGGCGTGCTCGCGAAGGAGATCGTCGACATGCGCGGCAAGGTGTTCGCCGGCCACCCGAACCAGACCGAGCTGTTCGACCTGAAGCACGATCGCGGCGGGATGGTCGACATCGAATTCATCGTCCAGTACTGGGTGCTGCTGCATGCGTCGAGCGACGCCGAGCTGATCCGCAATACCGGCAACATCGCGCTGCTGCGCGAAGTCGCGCGCTTCGGGTTGATGAGCGAGGACGAGGCCGAGCGCGTCGGCGCGGCGTACCGCAAATACCGGAAGCTGCAGCACAAGCTGCGGCTCGACGGGATGGAGAAGGCGCGCGTCGATCCGGCGGTGGTGGCGGACGAGCGCGCGGCCGTGACGGCGCTGTGGACGCGTGTGTTCGGCGCGGTTGAAACGGGCGTTTGAACGAAGGCAGGGCGAGCGCGGCATCGATCCGCATACCGCCCTGAATCGAATGGGCGAGCCCGTTCGACTCGAGCGGGACAGGCGGCGGCAATGTCAGGCCGCCAGCATTTCCTTCGCGTGCTTGCGCGTGGTGGCCGTGATTTCGAGCCCGCCGAGCATCCGCGCGACTTCCTCGATCCGGCTCGCGCGGTCGAGCGCAACCACGGTCGATACCGTGCCGCCGCGTTCGTCGGCGCCCTTCGCCACCTGGAAATGATGGTCGCCGCGCGCGGCGACCTGCGGCAGGTGCGTCACGCACAACACCTGGCGGTCGCGCCCGAGCTGGTGCAGCAGGCGGCCGACCACTTCGGCGACGCCACCGCCGATTCCCGTATCGACTTCGTCGAAGATCAGCGTCGGCGTCGGGCTCGCCGCGCTGGCGATCACCGCGAGCGCGAGGCTGATCCGCGCGAGTTCGCCGCCCGACGCGACCTTCGCGAGCGGCCGCAGCGGCACGCCCGGGTGACCGGCCACGCGGAATTCGACCTGCTCGAGCCCGTGCGGGCCGCCGTCCGCGAGCGGCACGAGCGCGACTTCGAAGCTTCCGCCCGCCATCGACAATTCCTGCATGCCGGCCGTGACGGCCGTGCCGAGCGCCTTGGCAGCCTGCGCGCGCGCCTTCGACAGGCGTTTGGCGTCGGCGAGATAGGCTTCCCTCGCCTTGGCCTGAGCCGCCTCGAGCGCGCCGAGATCGGCGGCCGCGTCGAGCGCGGCGAGTTGCGCGCGGCGCGCCGCATGCTCTTCGTGCAGCGTGTCGGGCGGCAGCCGGAACTTGCGGGCGGTCGAGTGCAGCGCGTCGAGACGCGTTTCGACCTGCGCGAGCCGCTCGGGGTCGAGATCGACGCGCTGTGCATAGTGCGACAGCGAATAGACGGCTTCCTGCAACTGGATCTCGGCCGGCTCCAGCGACGCGAGCGCATCGCCGAGCGCGGTGTCGTAGTCGGCCAGGCCGCGCAGCTTCGACACGATCGCGCCGAGCTGCGCGAGCATCGCGTCGTCGGACTCGGACAGTGCGTTGAGCGCGCCGCGTACGCCTTCGATCAGGTTCGCCGAATGCGACAGGCGCTTGTGTTCGTTGCTGACTTCGTCCCACTCGCCGGCTTGCGGCGCGAGCTTGTCGAGTTCGGCGAGCTGCCACGCGAGCTTTTCGCGTTCGAGCTGCAATTCGCGCTCGTGCGCCTTCGCGGCGTCGATCGCCTGCGTTGCGTCGCGCCACACGCGCCACGCGCGCGCGACGTTCGCGGCATCGGCGACGAGCCCTGCGTGCGTGTCGAACAGCTCGCGCTGCGCGTCGGGCCGCATCAGCAACTGGTGCGCGTGCTGGCCGTGGATGTCGACGAGCATCTCGCCGAGTTCGCGCAGTTGCGCGAGCGTCGCGCTGGTGCCGTTGATGAATGCGCGCGAGCGGCCGTTCGCGTCGATCACGCGGCGCAGCATCACGGTGTCCTCGGCGTCGAACGCGTGCTCGTCGAGCCAGCGCGCGACGCGGTCGTGCGGCGTGAATTCGGCGGTGATGTCGGCGCGGCCGCAGCCGGTGCGCACGACGCTCGCGTCGGCGCGTTCGCCGAGCGCGAGGGCCAGGGCGTCGATCAGGATCGATTTGCCGGCGCCGGTTTCGCCGGAAAAGACGGAAAAGCCGCTGTCGAATTCGAGATCGAGCGCGGCGACGATGACGAAGTCGCGGATCGAGAGGTGGCGGAGCATGGTGTCGGGCGGAGCGGCGTCAGGACGCCTTGTCGTCTTCGTTCGATGCGTGTTCGTTCCAGTGCAGCTTCTTGCGCAGCGTCGTGTAGTAGCTGTAGCCGATCGGGTGCAGGAACGGCACCGTGTGCTTCGAGCGGCGCACCTCGATCGTATCGTTCAGTTCGAGCGACGTGAACGACTGCATGTCGAAGTTCACGTTGACGTCGCGGCCGCCGACGATCTGGATCGCGATCTTCGAATCGTCGGGCAGCACGATCGGCCGGTTCGACAGCGCGTGCGGCGCGATCGGCACGAGCACGATGCCCGCCAGCTGCGGATGGAGGATCGGGCCGGCCGACGACAGCGCATAGGCGGTCGAGCCGGTGGGCGTCGCGACGATCAGGCCGTCCGAGCGCTGGTTGTACATGTAGCGGCCGTCGACCGACGCGCGCAGCTCGACCATCCCGGAGAAGCCGCTGCGGTTCACGACGACGTCGTTGAACGCGAGCGCGTGGTAGATCGGTTCGCCGTCGCGCACGATCCGCGCCTCGAGCAGCGAGCGCTCCTCGCGCTCGAACTTGCCGGCCAGCATCACGGGCACGAGCGCCTGCATGTCGGATGCCGCGATGTCGGTGATGAAGCCGAGCCGCCCGTGGTTGATCCCGATCAGCGGTGTCCGGTAGGGCGCAAGCTGGCGGCCGATGCCGAGCATCGTGCCGTCGCCGCCGAGCACGATCGCCACGTCCGCTCGCGCCCCGATTTCGGCCGGGGTGAGCGCCGGGTAGCCGGCGATGCCGATTTCGCGCGCGGTCTCGCCTTCGAACACGACCTCGAAGCCGAGCGTGGCGATGCTGTCGGCCAGCGTGGCGAGCGGCTCGGCGATGCCGGGCGTGTTGCTCCGGCCGACGAGCGCGACAGTATTGAACTGATTACCGGTTTTCATGCCGGCATTACACCATAGCTCGTTGACGAAAAGAACCGGCTGTGCGCCGACGGGGCCGGATCGGGCCGGCCCGCGCAACGGTGGACGACGCCACTCGCCGCGCTCGCGCGGTTGCGCTAAAATTTTCCACCATGCTAGATCCTCGCGCACGAACCCTCCTGAAAACCCTGATCGAACGGTATATCGCCGACGGTCAGCCAGTCGGATCGCGCACGTTGTCCCGTTACTCCGGGCTCGAGCTGAGCCCGGCGACGATCCGCAACGTGATGTCCGACCTGGAGGAGCTCGGCCTCGTGTCGAGCCCGCACACGTCGGCCGGCCGGGTGCCGACGCCGCGCGGCTACCGGCTGTTCGTCGATACGATGCTGACGGTCGAGGCGCCGATCGACGCGGAGGCCGTCGCGCGCCAGGTGCAGAACACGCTGCAGGCCGGCGAGCCGCAGCAGCGGGTGGTCGCCGCCGCCGCGAGCGTGCTGTCGAACCTGTCGCAGTTCGCGGGCGTCGTGCTGACGCCGCGCCGCAGCCACGTGTTCAAGCAGATCGAGTTCATGCGCCTGTCCGACAAGCGCATCCTGCTGATCATCGTCACGCCCGAGGGCGACGTGCAGAACCGCATGCTCGCGACGCCGCGCGACTATTCGCCGTCGCAGCTGACCGAGGCGTCCAACTACATCAATGCGCATTTCGCCGGCCTGTCGTTCGACGAGGTGCGCCGCCGCCTGCGCGACGAGATCGACCAGTTGCGCGGCGACATGACGACGCTGATGCACGCGGCCGTGACGGCCAGCACCGAGGTGCCCGACACCGAGGACACCGTGCTGATTTCCGGCGAGCGCAACCTGCTCGAAGTGGCGGACCTGTCGTCCGACATGGCGCGGCTGCGCAAGCTGTTCGACGTATTCGACCAAAAGACGGGCCTCCTGCAACTGCTCGACGTGTCGAGCCACGCCCAGGGCGTGCAGATCTTCATCGGCGGCGAATCGACGCTCGTGCCGATCGAGGAAATGAGCGTCGTCACCGCGCCGTACGAGGTGAACGGGCAGATCGTCGGCACGCTCGGCGTGATCGGCCCGACCCGGATGGCGTACAACCGCGTGATACCGATCGTCGACATCACCGCGCGCCTGCTGTCTCTCACGCTGAGCCAGCAATAACCGGCGACCGCCAGCCCGATCCCGCCCCGCTATCGTGCCGCGGCGCCGCTTGCGGCGACAGTCGGCCGAACGGCACGGGGCGGCCCGTTATAATTGAAGGCCATCCGGTCCCGTGCCTCGAGCACGTCCTTGCCCATGCGTTTCGATCTTGAGCCGCCTTCGAATATCGCGGCCGCCCATCGCATCGGTGTGCTGCTGATCAATCTCGGCACGCCCGACGCGCCCACGCCGCGCGCAGTGCGGCGCTACCTGGCCGAATTCCTGTCGGATCCACGGGTCGTCGAAATCCCGCAGGCCGTCTGGCAGGTGCTGCTGCGCACGCTGATCTTGCCGCTGCGCGGCCGTGCATCCGCGAAGAAATACGCGGCCGTCTGGATGCCCGAGGGCTCGCCGCTGCGCGTGTACACCGAGCGTCAGACCGACAGCGTGCGGCACCTGCTCGTGTCGAACGGCTATCACGTGACGGTCGACTACGCGATGCGCTACGGCAGCCCGAACATTGCGCACGCGCTCGCGCAGTTCAAGCGCGCGGGCGTCGAGCGCGTGCTGTTGATGCCGATGTATCCGCAATACTCGGCGTCGACCACGGCCACCGCGTTCGATGCCGCGTTCGACGCACTCGCGCGCATGCGCAATCAGCCGGAAGTGCGCACGGTGCGGCACTACGCCGACCATCCGGCCTATATCCATGCGCTGGCCGAACAGGTGCGCCAGTACTGGGCGCAGCACGGCCGGCCCGATTTCGCGGCCGGCGACAAGCTGGTGCTGAGTTTCCACGGCGTGCCGAAGCGCACGCTCGACCTCGGCGACCCGTATCACGATCAGTGTCAGCAGACCGGCGCATTGCTGATGGCCGCGCTCGGGCTGTCGGGTACCGAATGCCGCGTCACGTTCCAGTCGCGCTTCGGCAAGGCCGAATGGCTGCAGCCGTACACCGCGCCGACGTTGCGCGAATTCGGCGAGGCGGGCGTGCGGCGGGCGGACGTGTTCTGTCCCGGCTTCACGGCCGATTGCCTGGAGACGATCGAGGAAATCGGCATGGAAGTGCGCGACGAATTCCTCGCCGGCGGCGGCAAGACCTTCCACCGCATTCCGTGTCTGAACGGCGCGTCCGCGTGGATCGGCGCGCTCGGCGAGATCGTCGCGGAGAATCTGCAGGGCTGGCCCGTCAAGGCCGCGCAGCCCGAAACGGTCGGTTGAGACGAGATGAAACGACCCCCACGCTCACTTCGTTCGCTGCCCCCCGAGGGGGCGGTCAGCCTCCTTGGGACTGCCCGGCGGAGGCTGACATGAACTACAAGATTTCCACGGAACCGGGCGCGAAGCTGCGCATCGACAAATGGCTGTGGGCGGCCCGGTTCTTCAAGACGCGCTCGCTCGCGACCGATGCGGTCGACAAGGGACACGTGAAGATCGGCGGTGCAGCGGTCAAGCCGGCGAAGGACGTGCGGGTGGGCGACGAGGTCGAGATTGCGATCGACGGCATCGTCTGGCACATTGCCGTGCTGGGCGTGTGCGACGTGCGCGGCCCCGCGAGCGTCGCGCAGACGCTCTATGAGGAAACGGAAGCGGGGCGGGCCGCGCGGCTCGCCGAACTGGAGCGGCGCCGCACGTATCGCGAGCCGGCGGCCGGGCTGCACGGCCGGCCAACGAAGCGCGACCGGCGCATCATCGACAGATTTTCTGGTGGGAGCTGAACATCTGGTCGAACGTCGCCCGCGCGCTTCCGTATTCGGTCGTGCGGTCGGTGACGGCTCCCGACAGGCAGATGGTGGTGGTGCCGGCAATGAGTACCAGCGCGACCACCGATATCGCAAAGGTCAGTTTCACGGTACTCCCCTCGAGAACAAGGGTGAAAACGGCGCCAGGTGGATGTCGTGCGGCGGTCAGCTAGGGTAAACACGCTTTTCCGACGCTTGAGTGGAGTGTAGTGCAGCGGGCCTGTGCGGAGCTAGTACTTGCCGGGTAAGCGTTGTTACAGGCCGTTTCGCCCGATCCGGCGAACTATGCGACGCCTGCACCAGGAAACGCGCGGTTGTTTCACGGCATTGGCGAATGCCGGCGAATGACCCTCTTGAAATCGCAGTTTTCGCCCTTATTTACACCATCAATGTGCGGTGCCGCCGGGTATACGTCCGACGGTTGCCGATTTGGCTTCAACCTCTAATCGACTTTCAGCGACATGGAAAACACGCAAGAGAACCCGGCTACCCAATCGGCCGAAGACATCGGTAGCGAAAAGCAGGCGGCGCAAGGCGCCGCGCCCGCCGCCGAAGCCGCCGACGCGGCGCTCGCGGAGGCTCAAGCCAAGGTCGCCGAGCTCCAGGAGAGCTTCCTGCGGGCGAAGGCCGAGACCGAGAACGTGCGCCGCCGCGCGCAGGATGACGTGTCGAAGGCGCACAAGTTCGCGATCGAGAGCTTCGCGGAACACCTGCTGCCCGTGCTGGACAGCCTGGAAGCGGCCGTCAGCGATACCTCCGGCGATATCGCGAAGGTGCGCGAAGGCGTCGAGCTGACGCTGCGCCAGTTGACGAGCGCACTCGAGAAGGGCCGTGTCGTCGCGATCAACCCGGTCGGCGAGAAGTTCGATCCGCACCAGCACCAGGCCATTTCGATGGTGCCGGCCGAGCAGGAGCCGAACACCGTCGTCACGGTGCTGCAAAAGGGCTACATGATCGCCGATCGCGTGCTGCGTCCGGCGCTCGTCACCGTCGCCCAGCCGAAGTAAGGCGGCCGACATGGTGCCCGCCGGCGTCGATCCGGCCGCGTTCGACGCATTCGACATGCAGGCGCTCGACGCCGGCACGTTCGACGCGGCCATCGACGGCGCGGGCGATGCGCTGGCCGTGGTGTTCTTCTGGGGCGTCGACTGCTTCAACTGCGAGATCGCGAAGAAGGCGATGCTCGCGCAGCCCGGCGCCATCCGCGCGCTGGGCCTGAAGTGGTTCCATTGCAACGTGTACGAGCACCATCAGCTGGGGCGCCGCTTCGGGCTGCACGGCGTGCCGACGTGGTTCTTCTTCCACCGCGGCAAGCAGCTGGGCCGCGCGACCGGCTGGCATGGCCTCGCGCAGTTCCAGGCAGCCGTCGCGGCGGCACGCGCGAAGATGGCCGCGGCGGGTGCGCCGTCCGGCGAAAGCACCGGTGGCCGGCACGATCCGCTAGCCGGCGGCGATTGAAAAAATTTAATATCCGCATCGCTCGTCGGGTCTTGAAAACGGATCGGACGGACGCATTTCGGGAACAGAGTTGAATTCTGGCGTGCGAAACCGCCGAAAAACGCGGTGTTTCGTACAGCAAACAAGCATTTCTGGAGATTAGGAAAAAATGGGAAAGATCATCGGTATTGACCTCGGCACCACGAACTCGTGCGTCGCCATCATGGAAGGCAACCAGGTCAAGGTCATCGAGAACTCGGAAGGCGCGCGCACCACGCCGTCGATCATCGCCTACATGGACGACAACGAAGTCCTCGTCGGCGCGCCGGCCAAGCGCCAGTCGGTGACCAACCCGAAGAACACGCTGTTCGCCGTGAAGCGCCTGATCGGCCGCCGCTTCGAAGAGAAGGAAGTCCAGAAGGACATCGGCCTGATGCCGTACTCGATCATCAAGGCCGACAACGGCGATGCATGGGTCGAAGCGCACGGCGAAAAGCTCGCGCCGCCGCAGGTGTCGGCCGAAGTGCTGCGCAAGATGAAGAAGACGGCGGAAGACTACCTCGGCGAGCCGGTCACGGAAGCCGTGATCACGGTGCCGGCGTACTTCAACGACAGCCAGCGCCAGGCGACCAAGGACGCCGGCCGCATCGCGGGCCTCGAAGTCAAGCGGATCATCAACGAGCCGACGGCAGCCGCGCTCGCGTTCGGCCTCGACAAGGCCGAGAAGGGCGACCGCAAGATCGCCGTGTACGACCTCGGCGGCGGCACGTTCGACGTGTCGATCATCGAGATCGCGGACGTCGACGGTGAAATGCAGTTCGAAGTGCTGTCGACCAACGGCGACACGTTCCTCGGCGGCGAAGACTTCGACCAGCGCATCATCGATTACATCATCGGCGAGTTCAAGAAGGAGCAGGGCGTCGACCTGTCGAAGGACGTGCTCGCGCTGCAGCGCCTGAAGGAAGCCGCCGAAAAGGCGAAGATCGAGCTGTCGTCGAGCCAGCAGACCGAAATCAACCTGCCGTACATCACGGCGGACGCGTCGGGCCCGAAGCACTTGAACCTGAAGATCACCCGCGCGAAGCTGGAAGCGCTGGTGGAAGACCTCGTCGAGCGCACGATCGAACCGTGCCGCATCGCGATCAAGGACGCAGGCGTCAAGGTGTCGGACATCGACGACGTGATCCTGGTCGGCGGGCAGACGCGCATGCCGAAGGTCATGGAGAAGGTGAAGGAGTTCTTCGGCAAGGATCCGCGCCGCGACGTGAACCCGGACGAAGCCGTCGCGGTTGGCGCGGCGATCCAGGGCCAGGTCCTGTCGGGCGACCGCAAGGACGTGCTGCTGCTCGACGTGACCCCGCTGTCGCTCGGTATCGAGACGCTCGGCGGCGTGATGACGAAGATGATCAGCAAGAACACGACGATCCCGACGAAGCACGCCCAGGTGTACTCGACGGCCGACGACAACCAGAGCGCCGTGACGATCAAGGTGTTCCAGGGCGAACGCGAAATGGCGGCGGGCAACAAGCTGCTCGGCGAGTTCAACCTCGAAGGCATCCCGCCGGCACCGCGCGGCGTGCCGCAGATCGAAGTGACCTTCGACATCGACGCGAACGGCATCCTGCACGTCGGCGCGAAGGACAAGGCGACCGGCAAGGAAAACAAGATCACGATCAAGGCGAACTCGGGCCTGTCCGAGGCTGAAATCGACCAGATGATCAAGGACGCGGAAGCGAACGCAGCGGAAGACCACAAGCTGCGTGAGCTGGCCGATTCGCGCAACCAGGGCGACGCGCTGGTCCACAGCACGAAGAAGGCGCTGACCGAGTACGGCGACAAGCTGGACGCGGGCGAGAAGGAAGCGATCGAAGCGGCGCTGAAGTCGCTCGAGGACGTGCTGAAGGACACGTCGGCCGACAAGGCTGCGATCGACGCGAAGGTCGAGGAGCTCGGCAAGGTGTCGCAGAAGCTCGGCGAGAAGATGTACGCCGACATGCAGGCCCAGCAGGCGGGTGCGGCCGGCGCGGCCGGTGCGGCGGAAGGCGCGGCCCATGCGGGTGGTGCGCAACAGGCTGCCGACGACGTCGTCGACGCCGAGTTCAAGGAAGTGAAGAAGGACTGAGCCGGGTTGCCATGGCACCGTACGCCGCGCGCGAAACGCGCGCGGCGCGGCTGACAAGCGGTCTGTCTTTCCTTCCGGATGGCCGGATCGACTCCACGCCTGGCGGGCCTTGCGGCCCTCCGGGCACATTTGTTTTTTGGCGGGTGCTGCGTGAGCCGTCCGCGGACGGTGCAGCGCCAGACGAGTCGAGAGACTTTACTGCGGGCGAAAGGAGCCGCCGCGTGCGCGAAGCGTGGCGGCACAGTGAATCGATATGGCGAAACGGGATTACTACGAGGTTCTGGGCGTCGCGAAGAACGCGAGCGACGACGAAATCAAGAAGGCATATCGCAAGCTTGCGATGAAGTATCACCCTGACCGCAATCCGGACAGCAAGGATGCGGAAGAGCATTTCAAGGAGGCGAAGGAAGCCTATGAAATGCTGTCGGATGGCCAGAAGCGGGCCGCGTACGACCAGTACGGCCACGCGGGCGTCGATCCGAACATGGGCGGTGCGGGCGCGCAGGGCTTCGGCGGCTTCGCCGATGCATTCGGCGACATCTTCGGCGACATCTTCGGCCAGGCCGCGGGCGGTGCCGCGCGCGGCGGCCGCGGCGGCCCGCAGGTGTATCGCGGCGCCGACCTGCGCTACAGCATGGAAATCACGCTCGAGCAGGCCGCGCACGGCTACGACACGCAGATCCGCGTGCCGAGCTGGGTGTCGTGCGAAGTCTGCCACGGGTCGGGGGCGAAGCCCGGCACGAAGCCGGAAACCTGCCCGACCTGTCACGGCCAGGGCACGGTGCGCATGTCGCAGGGCTTCTTCAGCATCCAGCAGACCTGCCCGAAGTGCCATGGCACGGGCACCTATATCCCGGAACCGTGCGCGCATTGCCACGGGTCGGGCAAGGTGAAGGAAACCAAGACGCTCGAAGTGAAGATCCCGGCCGGGATCGACGACGGGATGCGGATTCGCTCGGCCGGCAACGGCGAGCCGGGCATCAACGGCGGGCCGCCGGGCGACCTGTACGTCGAGATCCACATCAAGCCGCACGCGGTGTTCGAGCGCGACGGCGACGATCTCCACTGCCAGATGCCGATTCCGTTCACGACCGCCGCACTCGGCGGCGAGATCGAGGTGCCGACGCTGGCCGGCCGGGCGTCGTTCCCGGTGCCGGAAGGCACGCAGTCGGGCAAGACGTTCCGCCTGCGCGGCAAGGGCATCAAGGGGCTGCGTTCGAGCATTGCGGGCGATCTGTACGTGCACGTGCAGGTCGAGACACCGGTGAAGCTGACCGATCACCAGCGCGACCTGCTCAAGCAGTTCGAGAAATCGCTGGCTGAGGGCGGCGCGCGTCACAGCCCGCAGAGCAAGAGCTGGTTCGACCGGGTGAAGAGCTTCTTCGAGTAACGGCATGACTGAAGGCAACGAGAGCGCGTCGTTCGCGCTCTTGGACGATTGCGACTCGACCGCGTCCGCGCGGTCGAGTCGTTTGTATTCGGGCTTCGTGCGCGAACGCGTGTGCACGGACCCGGCGCAGCTCGACGCCATCGACGCGGCGCTCGCGCAGGATCTGCGCGACGGGCTGCATGCGGTCGTCGTCGGCGATTACGAATTCGGACGCAACCTGCAACGGGCGCAGCCGGGCCATGCCCCGCTGCGCTTTTTGCTGTATACGCGCTGCGAGCGGCTGTCGCGCGACGACGTCGACGCGTGGCTCGCGCAGCAGGACGGCGGCGCCGCGCCGTCGATCGCGGGCGTCGCGCATGTCGCGAAGAGCGTGTCGCGCGATGCGTTCGACGCGGCGATCGCCACGGTGCACGACGCGCTGCGCGCGGGCGATTCGTATCAGGTCAACTACACGTACCGGCTGAATTTCGACGTGTTCGGCACGCCGCTCGCGCTGTACCGGCGGCTGCGCGCGCGGCAGCCGGTGCGTTACGGCGCGCTGATCGCGCGGCCCGACGGTGCGTGGGTCGTGTCGTGCTCGCCGGAGCTGTTCGTCGAGAAGCATGGCGACGTGCTGCGCGCGCGGCCGATGAAGGGCACCGCGCCGCGCTCGGCCGACCCACGTGAAGACGCGGCGGCGGCCGCGTTCCTCGCGAGTGACCCGAAGAACCGCGCGGAAAACGTGATGATCGTCGACCTGCTGCGCAACGACGTGTCGCGGATTGCGCGCACGGGCAGCGTCAAGGTGCCGGCGTTGTTCTCCGTCGAGCCGTATGCATCGGTGTGGCAGATGACGTCGACGGTCGAGGCCGGCTGGCGCGACGGCACGACGTTCGCGCAGATGCTGCGCGCGCTGTTTCCTTGCGGGTCGATCACGGGCGCGCCGAAGTACAAGACGATGCAATTGATCGATGCGATCGAGTCGACGCCGCGCGGGCTGTATACCGGTGCGATCGGCTGGCTCGACGCGCCGAAGGACGAGGCCGCGTCGGCAGGCGCTGCGGCCGGGTGCGGCGATTTCTGCCTGTCGGTCGCGATCCGGACGCTGACGCTCGATGCGGTCGCAGCCGATCCCGCCGCGACGAGCGCCACGCGCGACGCGGCAACGGCCGCCGCCGGCCGGCGGCGCGGCACGATGGGTGTCGGCGCGGGCATCGTGCTCGACAGCGTCGCGGCCGATGAATACGCGGAGTGCGAATTGAAAGCGCGATTCCTGACGGACGCCGACCCCGGCTTCCAGCTGTTCGAAACGACGGCCGCGACGCGGGCGGACGGAATCCGCCATCTCGATCGCCATCTCGCGCGGCTGCAACGCAGCGCGGATGCGTTCGGCTTCCGTTTCGATGCCGACGCGTTGCGTCGCGAGATCGATGCGCGCTGCGCGGCGCTCGACGGCGACGGCGCGTACCGGATGAAGCTCGCGCTGGCGAAGGAAGGCACGATCGAGATCGTCGCGGCGCCGCTCAAGCCGCTGCCGGCGGGGCCGGTCGGCGTGCTGCTGGCCTGCGCGCACGGCTTCGCGCCGACCCTCGCGAGCGATGCGCTGCTGCTGCACAAGACCACGCGCCGTGCCGAATACGACCGCGCGTGGCAGGCGGCGGAGGCGCTCGGCGGGTTCGACATGCTGTTCGTCAACGAGCGCGGCGAGGTGACGGAAGGCGGGCGCTCGAACCTGTTCGTGAAGCTCGACGGCCAGTGGGTGACGCCGCCGTTGACGAGCGGCGTGCTGCCGGGCGTGATGCGCGGCGTGCTGCTCGACGATCGCGCGTTCGGCGCCGTGGAGCGGGTCGTCATGCGCGACGATCTGGCGCGCGCGCAGGCGTTGCTGTTGACCAACGCACTGCGCGGGGCGCTCGACGCGGTGCTGAAGTGACGGGGTGGCGGCTCGGGTAGCTTGCCCGAGCCGCGGCCGCCGAGCATCGGCCACGCGGCTTCCGGAAAAAAGTGCGGCGCCCTTTACGGGCGCCGCGCTTTTTTATCGGCAGGGCACCGGCGAACGAGCCGCCGGGTACGCGTCAGAACGAGTGTTCCGGGCCCGGGAACGACTGGTCCTTCACCGCGCTCACGTAGGCTTCGACGGCCGCCTGAATGCTCGGCTGTCCTTGCATGAAGTCCTTCACGAAACGCGGCCGCTTGCCGGGGAACACGCCGAGCATGTCGTGCAGCACGAGCACCTGCCCCGAGCAGTCGACGCCCGCGCCGATGCCGATCGTCGGAATCTTCAGCATGTGCGTGACTTCGGATGCGACGAGCGTCGGCACGGCTTCGAGCACGACGAGTTGCGCACCGGCTTCCTCGACCGCGCGCGCATCGCGCAGCAGTTGCGCGGCGCCCGCTTCGGTCTTGCCCTGGACCTTGAAGCCGCCGAACGCATGCACCGACTGCGGCGTGAGGCCGAGGTGCGCGCACACGGGTACCGAGCGTTCGACGAGGAAGCGGATCGTATCGGCGAGCCATTCGCCGCCCTCGAGCTTGACCATCTGCGCGCCCGCGCGCATCAGCTTGACGGAATTCGCGAACGCGTCGGCCGGCGTCCCGTACGTGCCGAACGGCAGATCGGCGACGACGAGCGCACGCGGCTGCGCACGTGCGACACAGGCAGTGTGATAAGCGATGTCGTCGAGCGACACGGGCAGCGTGGTCGTATGGCCCTGCAGTACGTTGCCGAGCGAATCGCCGATCAGCAGCACGTCGGTGCCGGCGCGATCGAGCAGCGCCGAAAAGCTCGCGTCGTAGCACGTGAGCATCGCGATCTTCTCGCCGGCGTCGCGCATTGCCTGCAGCTTGGGTACCGTCACGGCAGGCCGGCTCGATTCCTGGAGATAGGTCATGGGAAATCCGGGTCGATGGGGGAGGAACGACGGGCGGGACGCGTCAACGCGCCGTCTCGCCCTTGACGAAGAATTCCTTGCGGCCGCGCATCGTCTCGATGCGCTCGACCAGCAGGGCGAGATCCTCGGGGGAATCCAGCGGGTTCAGGTGTTCGGCTGCGACCGTCAGCACCGGCGTGCGGTCGTAGTGGTAGAAGAATTCGTTGTACGCATCGACGAGCGAGCGCAGGTACGCGTCGCTGATCTGCAGCTCCATCGGCGTCCCGCGCTTCTGGATGCGCGAGAACAGCACTTCGGGGCTGGCCTGCAGGTAGACGACGAGATCGGGCGACGGCGCCTGCGGCACGTCGACGTGCGCGGCGACCGAGCGATACAGCTGCCATTCGTCTTCCGGCAGGTTCAGCCGCGCGAAGATGTCGTTCTTCTGCGGCATGAAATCGGCGATCACGGGCCGGCCCGTGTCGAGCGCGCCGATCAGCTCGCGCGCCTGCTGCGCGCGCTGCAGCGCGAACGACAGCTGGACGGGCAGCGCGTAGCGTGCGGTGTCGCGATAGAAGCGTTCGAGGAACGGGTTGTCCTGCGGGCGTTCGAGCAGCGTCTGCATCGACCAGCGCTCGGCGAGCAGGCGCGCGAGCGTCGTCTTGCCGACGCCGATCGGGCCTTCGATCACGAGATAGCGGTGCGGGGCGCGCAGGTCGGGCGCGGTGACGGTCAGCGGAGTCGAGTTCATCGGCAGCGGGTCTTGTCGGCGTCTTCGCCGGCAGCGAGCGCCTTTTGCATCAGGCACTGGCAGGTTTGCACCTTTTCGACGCGCTGATCCGCGACCGCGGCGAGAAAGGCGTCGGCACGGCCGCGCGCGGGGATGTCGAGCGCCGGCTCGATTTCGACGAGGGGCACGAGCGCGAATGCGCGGTCGGTGAGGCGCGGGTGCGGGACGATCAGGTCGGGTTCGTCGATCGAATCGGCGCCGAACAGCAGGATGTCGAGGTCGAGCGTGCGCGGCGCATTGCGATACGGGCGCTCGCGGCCGAAGTGATGTTCGATCTTCTGGCAGAGCGCGAGCAGCTCGCGGGCCGACAGCGTCGTGTCGAGCTTGACGACGCAGTTGTAGTAGTCGTCGCCGCCGGCTTCGAACGGCGCCGTGCGATACAGGCTCGACTTGCCGAGGATCGAGATGGTGCGCTGCTGCGCGAGGCACACCACCGCGTCCTTCAGGGTCTGGCGCGCATCGCCGAGATTCGCCCCCAATCCGATATATGCAACCGTCATGGCATCACTTCCTACGTCGTTCGCCGGCGCATGCGTCAGTCGTCGGAACCGCTCGCGGTATCCGGCGCCTGCGCGGCGGCGCCTTCACCCGGATTGCGGTTTCGCGCACCGCCGCGGCGGCGCCGCTTGCGGGGCGATTTTTCCTTCGAGCCGCCCTGCGTGAGCAATGCCTCGCGAGCGGCCGCGTCGCCTTCGATGAAATCCGTCCACCACTGTCCGACTTCCGCATCGAGCTCGCCGGATTCGCAGCGTAACAGGAGGAAATCATACCCCGCTCTAAACCTTTGGTGTTCCAGCAGCCGCATCGCGCTGCGGCCCGAGCGCTTCTCGAGGCGCAACTGCAGGCCCCAGATCTCGCGCATGTCGGCCGAGTAACGCTTGTGGATCGCGAGTTTCTCGGTCTGCATGTCGAGCACGTCGTCCATCGCGCGATGGAGCGCCGGCACCGGGATTTCGCCTGCGGCCGTGTACTGCTCGAAGCGCTGGCGCATGTCGTGCCACAGCAGCGTCGCGAACAGGAAGCCCGGCGACACCGGCTTGCCGGCGCGCACCCGCGCGTCGGTGTTGTTCAGCGCGAGCGTGATGAACTTCTCGCCCTGCGGCTGTTCGAGCACGACGTCGAGCAGCGGCAGCAGCCCGTGATGCAGGCCTTCCTTGCGCAGCCGCTGCAGGCACGCGAGCGCGTGCCCCGACAGCAGCAGCTTCAGCATTTCGTCGAACAGGCGCGCGGCCGGCACGTTGTTGATCAGGTCGGCGAGCGCGTGGATCGGCTCGCGCGTATGCGGCTCGATCTCGAAACCGAGCTTCGCCGCGAAGCGCACGACGCGCAGCATCCGCACCGGATCCTCGCGGAAGCGGGTGGCGGGGTCGCCGATCATCCGCAACAGGCGGGCGCGTACGTCGGCCATCCCGTCGTGATAGTCGAGCACCGTCTGCGTCGACGGGTCGTAGTACATCGCGTTGATCGTGAAGTCGCGGCGCGCGGCGTCCTCGTGCTGCTCGCCCCACACGTTGTCGCGCAGCACGCGGCCGCTCGCATCGACCGCGTGCGTGCGGCGATCGAGTTCGTCGCGCTTCAGGCGCTTCGGCGGCTCGGCCGCGGCCGCCTCGGGCGGCGCGTCGACCAGCGCGCGGAACGTCGATACCTCGATCAGTTCCTGGCCGAACTGCACGTGGACGATCTGGAAGCGGCGGCCGATCAGGCGCGCGCGGCGGAACAGGCGCTGCACCTCGGTCGGCGTCGCGTCGGTCGCGACGTCGAAGTCCTTCGGCGCGATGCCGAGCAGCAGGTCGCGCACCGCGCCGCCGACGATGAACGCGCGAAAGCCCGCCTGCTGCAGCGTGTCGGTCACGCGCACCGCGTTCCTCGAGATCAGCGCCGGGTTGATGCCGTGCACGCTGGCCGGCACGACGGTCGGCTCATGGTTGCTGCGCGATTGCTTCGCACCGCCGCGGGCGCCCTTCGGCGCGCGCGGGGCAGCAGGGGCCGCTTTGTCGGCCGGGGCCGCGGCGGGGGGCGTTTGCTCGGTTTCGTCCTGCCCGAGCAACTTGCGAATGAATTTTTTGATCACGACGTTCAGAAGAGATCCAGGATGCGCCAGCCGCGGTTGCTTGCGTGCGCACGCAGCGTGTCGTCGGGGTTGGTCGCGATCGGGTCGGTGACTTTCTCGAGCAACGGAATGTCGTTGTGCGAGTCGCTGTAGAAATAGCTGTGTTCGAAGTCGTCCCAGTGTTTGCCGAGCGACGCGAGCCACGCTTCGGTGCGCACGATCTTGCCTTCGCGATAGCTCGGCGTACCGGTCGGCCGGCCCGTGTACGGCGAATCGGGATGCCCGTCGGTCGTTTCGACCTCGCACGCGATCAGCGTGTCGACGCCGAACGCGGTCGCGATCGGGCGCGTGATGAATTCGTTGGTGGCCGTCACGACGCAGCACAGGTCGCCGGCGTCGACGTGCTTGCGCACGAGTTCGAGCGCGCCGGGCGTCATCGCGGGGCGGATCACCTCGTGCATGTACTGCTCGTGCCATTCGGCCAGCTGCGCGCGCGAATACTTCGCGAGCGGCGTGAGCATCGCGCACAGGTACGCGTGGATGTCGAGCTTGCCGGCCTTGTAGTCAGCGAAGAACTGATCGTTCTGACGCGAGAAGCTTTCCGCGTCGACGATGCCGAGCTTCACCATGAAGCGACCCCATTCGTGGTCGCTATCGGTCGGGATCAGCGTGTGATCGAGGTCAAAGAGTGCCAGATTAGTCATGGAAGCGCATTTTACTCGAAGCGGTTCGGGCCCGTGCCCGGTGGTGCGATGTCGTCGCCGGGACGTGCGAGCATCCGGCGCAGCAGCGGCAGCGTGACCGCGCGTTTCTGCTCGAGCGAGAAGCGGTCGAGCGCGTCGAGCAATGCCATCAGGCTCGGCATGTCGCGGCGGAAATGGGTCAGCAGGTACGCGGCGATGTCGTCGGTGAGCGCGATTCCGCGCTCCTTCGCCGCGAGCTTGAGCACGGCGATCTTGCCGGCGTCGGACGGCGGCGACAGGTGGAACACGAGCCCCCAGCCGAGCCGCGTGCGCAGATCCTCGCGCACGTCGAGCGCGAGCGGCGCCGCCGGGCCCGCCGCGACGAACGCGCTCGACGGGTGCGCGCGCACTTCGTTGAACAGGTTGAACAGCGCGACCTGCTGCGTGTCGCTCATCCGGTCGCAGTCGTCGATCGCGTAGATGCCGATGCGCGGGTCGAACGTGAACGCGCCGAGCGGGCTCTGCGGCGTCAGGTAGCGCGCGTAGCCGTACGACGCGTCGCTCACGAGCGCCTGCAGCAGGTGGGTGCGGCCGCTGCCCGGTTCGCCCCAGATATAGAACGACCGATCCGGCACGGGGCCGGCCGCGAGCGCGAGATCGAGCTTCTGCAGGCGCGTGACGAGCTCGTCGTTCTCGTCGCTCATGATGAAGTTGTCGAACGTGGCGGGCGGCGGCGTGCCGAGATCGAGCGTCAGTTGACGGGACACAGCAGTCACAATGCGGGTCGGTTGAAAAAACGCGTGCCGTACGCCGGGCACGCGCGAGGGAAGGCGCCCCGGCTGGCTTCACGCGCGACCGTACGCACGGCGCGGCGCGGCTTTCGGCGCGCTTCGCCCGGCGATGAAAACGGGGACGTGTTGACCAAGATGCGATCCCTGACGATTCGGTGCTGGGAATTCCGGCCAACGGGCCGGCTTCGGGTAAAATCGCATTTTACCGACCTTCTCGCATTCCCCCATGAATCCTCCGAAATCCGCTCCCGACGCTCAGGGTCTGTCCTACCGCGACGCAGGCGTCGACATCGACGCAGGCGACGCGCTCATCGACAAGATCAAGCCTTTTGCGAAGAAAACCTTGCGCGACGGCGTGCTCGGCGGCATCGGCGGGTTCGGCGCGCTGTTCGAAGTGCCGAAGAAGTACAAGGAGCCCGTGCTCGTCTCGGGCACCGACGGCGTGGGCACCAAGCTCAAGCTGGCCTTTCATCTGAACAAACACGACACCGTCGGCCAGGATCTCGTCGCGATGAGCGTGAACGACATCCTCGTGCAGGGCGCCGAGCCGCTGTTCTTCCTCGACTACTTCGCGTGCGGCAAGCTCGACGTCGACACGGCCGCGACCGTCGTCAAGGGCATCGCGCAGGGCTGCGAACTGTCGGGCTGCGCGCTGATCGGCGGCGAAACCGCCGAAATGCCGGGCATGTACCCGGACGGCGAATACGACCTGGCCGGCTTCGCGGTCGGCGCGGTCGAGAAGAGCAAGATCATCGACGGCAGCACGATCGCCGAAGGCGACGTGGTGCTCGGCCTCGCATCGAGCGGCATCCACTCGAACGGCTTCTCGCTCGTGCGCAAGATCATCGAGCGCGCGAATCCCGATCTGTCGGCGGATTTCCACGGCCGCTCGCTGGCCGACGCGCTGATGGCCCCGACGCGCATCTACGTGAAGCCGCTGCTCGCGCTGATGCAGAAGCTGACGGTGAAGGGCATGGCGCACATCACGGGCGGCGGCCTCGTCGAGAACATCCCGCGCGTGCTGCGCGAAGGCCTCACCGCCGAGCTCGACCAGCAGGCATGGCCGCTGCCGCCGCTGTTCAAGTGGCTGCAGGAGCACGGCGGCGTCGCCGACGCGGAAATGCACCGCGTGTTCAACTGCGGGATCGGCATGGCCGTGATCGTCTCGGCGGCCGACGCCGACGCAGCGATCGCCGACCTGACCGCCGCCGGCGAACAGGTGTGGAAGATCGGCACCGTGCGTGCGACCCGCGAAGGCGAGGCGCAGACGGTCGTGGTCTGAAGCACGGCAGCAGCGCAGAATGCAGTATGGAAAGCCGCCCGGCATCGCTCCGGGCGGTTTTTTTTCGGGCGCCGCGTGCGTACGGACGCGCGCCGATGAAGGAGGGGCGACGATGACCGAAGATGAACGCGCGATCCGCGAGCTCGTGGAAACCTGGTTCGTGTCGAGCCGGCGCGGCGATCTGGCGATCGTGCTCGACCTGATCGCCGACGACGCGATCTTCATGGTGGCCGGCAAGCCGCCGTTCGACAAGGCGGCGTTCGCGGCCGCGTCGCGCGACGCGAACGCCGGCGCGGACCACCCGCCGAAGATCGACGGCCGCTACCGGATCGACGAGCTGCGTGTGATCGGCGACTGGGCATACATGCGCAATTTCATCGAGATCGACGCGACGCCGCCGGGCGGCGAGACGATCCGCCGGTCGGGCCACACGCTGACGATCTTCCGCAAGGCCGACGGCCGCTGGCAGCTCGTGCGCGACGCGAATCTCGTCACGCTCGCGAGCTGAGCGCGACGGCGCACGCTCGCGCTTACGCTTACGCGGATGCCCGCGGCGCATTCGCCGGGCGCGCGCCGGCCAGCAACGGCGGCACGAGCAGGTACAGCAGCGCGGCCGCAGCCCACACGAACCCCGGCCAGGTCGCGCGCGTCGCCGCGTAGGTCGCGGTGACGACCAGCGGCCCCGCGACACCGATCAGGCTCGCCACGCTCGCCAGCGTGCCCTGCAGTTCGCCCTGGCGCGCATCGTCGACCTGCCGGGCGAGCATCGCCTGCAACGCGGGCAGCGTCATGCCGCCGGCCGCGAACAGCGGCAGCAGCGCAAACGGCACCCAGGCGGCGGTGGCGCACGCGATGATCGCCAGCCCGAGCGCGTCGCCTGCCAGGCCCAGTGCGAGCGCGCGCCGCTCGCCGAGCCGCGCGATCAACGGCCCGATCGCGAACGCTTGCGCGAGCGCGTGGCATGCGCCGTAACCGGCGAGCGACAGCCCGGCGACCGGCGTCGACCAGCCGAAATGTTCCTGGCCGTACAGAATCCACAGCGTCGCGGGCACCTGCGACACGAGCGCCACGATCACGTAGATGCCGACCAGCGGCGCGAGCGCGGGCGCGCCGCTCAGCCGGCGCAGGCTCGCGAACGGGTTCAGCGCGCCGACCGTCCGGCCTTCCCGGGCAGGCCGCGATTCCGGCAGCACGCGCCACACGAGCACGAGGTTCAGCGCATTGAGCAACGCGGCCGCGACGAACGGCGCACGCAGGTGCAGCACGCCGAGCAGCCCGCCGATCAGCGGGCCGGCGATGAAGCCGATGCCCATCATCGCGCCGAGCTGGCCGAAGCGCCGGGCGCGATCCGGTTCGGCCGTCACGTCGGTCACGGACGCGGTCGCGACCGCGACGTTCGCGCCGGTGATGCCAGCGATCAGCCGCCCGACGTAAAGCCACGCGAGCGTCGGCGCGAGCGCCATCAGCAGATAGTCGAGCGCGGCGCCCGCGAGCGATGCGAGCAGCACCGGGCGGCGGCCGAAACGGTCGCTCAGCGCGCCGAGCAGCGGCGCACACAGGAACTGCGCGAACGCGTACAGCGCGAGCAGGATTCCGTAGTGGGTGTCGGTGCTGCCCGCGCCGGCGAGCGAGCGCAGCAGCCCGGGGAGGATCGGCATCACGATCCCGACGCCGATCGCGTCGAGCAGGACCGTAGCCAGGATGGCAATCAGGGACGGGTTCAAGAGGATTACTCTATCGATGATAGAGTGAGGAGTATTTCACAGTTTCCCTATCGGTGATAGAGATGAAGGACATGGGAGCGCGGCTGACGCGCGACACGGTATTGCGCGCGGCGCTCGAATTGCTGGATGAGGTGGGAATCGACGGACTGTCGACGCGACGGCTCGCCGAGCGGCTCGGCGTGCAATCGCCGACGCTGTACTGGCATTTCAGGAACAAGGCCGAGCTGCTCGACGCAATGGCCGAGGCGATCATGCTGGAGCGCCACGGTGCGTCGCTGCCGGAGCCGGGCGACGTATGGGATGCATGGCTCGCGGAGAATGCGCGCAGTTTTCGCCGAGCGCTGCTGGCCTATCGCGACGGCGCACGCCTGCATGCCGGCACGCGGCCGCGCGCCCTGCATTTCAGCTCGATCGAACGCAAGGTCGCGCTGCTCGGCGACGCGGGGTTCACGCCGGACGAAGCGGTCGACGTGATGGTCGCGATCGGCCGCTTCGTGGTCGGATGGGTGCTGGAAGAGCAGGCGGCGCCGGACGGCGACGCCGATGCGCCGCTGCCGGACGCGGCCGAGTACCCGCGGCTCGCGCAAGGCTGGGCCGCGCTGCGGGCGCGCAGCGGCGACGAAGCGTTCGAACGCGGCATCGCGTGGATCGTCGACGGCGCCCGCGCGCGCCTGGCGGCGCGGCGGGCGGACTGACCGCGTCAGCCCGGCGAGCGGCCGTCGAGGACGCGCTCGAGTGCGTCGAGCGCGCGGGCCGTCGAATCCGGCGCGACGCAGTCGACCACGATCCGCTCCGGCATCGCGCGCAGCCACGTGATCTGGCGCTTGCACAGCTGGCGTGTCGCGAAGATGCCCTTGTCGCGCATCGTCCGGTAGTCGGTGACGCCGTCGAGGAATTCCCACGCCTGCCGGTAGCCGACGCAGCGCATCGACGGCAGGTCGGGATGGAGATCGTCGCGGCGCCGCAGCCGTTCGACTTCGTCGATGAAGCCCGCGTCGAGCATCGCGTCGAAGCGCTGCGCGATCCGTGCGTGCAGCACCGCGCGATCCGACGGCTCGAGCGCGACCGGCACGAAGCGGTATGCGGCGGCCGCATCGTCCGTGCGGCGCGGCGCGGCGAGCAGCACCGACATCGGCTGCCCGCTCAGCATGAAGATTTCCAGCGCACGCTGGATCCGCTGCGAATCGTTCGGCGCGAGCCGCGCGGCCGTGTCGGGGTCGACCTGCGCGAGCCGTGCGTGCAGCGCGGGCCAGCCGTCGCGCGCGGCGTCGGCATCGAGTGCGGCGCGGATCTCCGCGTCGGCGCCCGGCAGGTCGTTGAGCCCTTGCGTCAGCGCCTTGTAGTACAGCATCGTGCCGCCCGCGAGCAACGGCGTGCGGCCGCGCGCGACGATCTCGCCGATCAGGCGCAGCGTGTCCGCGCGGAATTCCGCGGCCGAATACGCGTCGGCCGGGTCGATGATGTCGATCAGGTGATGCGGCACGCTCGCGCGCTCGTCGTGCGACGGTTTCGCGGTGCCGATATCCATGTCGCGGTAGACGAGCGCCGAATCGACGCTGACGATCTCGATCGGGCGGCGCGCGGCGAGCGCCAGCGCCGCGGCCGTCTTGCCGGAAGCGGTGGGGCCGAGCAGGCAGGCGATCGTCGTCGGGCGGGACTGCGAAGAAGCGCTCATTGCCCGCGCATGAAGAGACGGTCGAGATCGTTCAGCGTGAGCTGATACCAGGTCGGCCGGCCGTGATTGCACTGATCCGCGCGCTCGGTCGCCTCCATCTGGCGCAGCAGCGCGTTCATCTCGTCGAGCGTCAGGCGCCGGTTCGCCCGTACCGCGTGATGGCACGCGAGCGTGCCGAGCAGTTCGTGCTGGCGCTCGGTGAGCACGCGCGAGCCGCCGAACGCGTGCAGGTCGGCGAGTACCGCGCGCGCGAGCGACTGCAGGTCGGCATCCTTCAGCAGCGCCGGCACCGCGCGGATCGCGAGCGTCGTCGGCGACAGCACCGCGAGGTCGAAGCCGAGCGATTCGAGCGTGTCGCGCTCTTCCTCGACCGTGCCGATCTCGACCGGCGTGGCCGTCATCGAGATCGGCAGCAGCAGCGACTGCACGGCGACCGAGCGATCCGCGAGCGCGTTCTTGAATTGCTCGTACAGGATCCGCTCGTGCGCCGCGTGCATGTCGACGATCACGAGACCGTACGCGTTCTGCGCGAGCACGTAGATCCCGTGGATCTGGCCGAGCGCGAAACCGAGCGGCTGCTCGTCGTGCGCGAGCGGCGACGCGGTGAAGCCCGGCAGCGGCGCGGCCGGGGCGTCGGCAGCATCGCGCGCCACGAGCGTCGTGCCGTCCGGCGTGCCGGCACCGCTGTCCTTGCGGCCGAACAGCGCGTCGTAGAGCGCGAGCGGCTGCGCGACGGGCAGCGTGCCCTGCGTCATCCGCGCCTGGCGCATCCACGTGTTACCCGCCGACGACGAGGACGACGGCGCCGAGAATCCGCTGCCGCCGCTGCCGCCAGTCGCGCCGCCCGGGCTCTGGCCGAGCGGCGTATCGAGGAACGATGCCGGCCCACGCGGCGCGGGTTCGATATGCGCGGCATGGCCGCCCGCGGTGGTTTCCGGCGATGCGCCCGCATGGCGGGCAAGCGCACGCTGCACCGCATGGAACACATACTGGTGGATCGAGCGAGAATCGCGGAACCGCACTTCGATCTTCGACGGATGCACGTTCACGTCGACGGCTTCGGGCGGCAGGTCGAGGAACAGCACGTACGACGGGTAGCGGTCGCCGTGCAGCACGTCCTCGTAGGCTGCCCGCACCGCGTGCGTCAGCAGCTTGTCGCGCACGAAGCGGCCGTTCACGAAGAAATACTGCTGGTCGGCGCGCCCGCGGCTCGCGGTCGGCAGGCCGGCGCAGCCGTAGACGGCGAGCGGGCCGGCCTGCTCGTCGAGCGGCAGGTGCGCCGTCGCGAAGCTTTCGCCGAGAATCTTCGCGACGCGCTGCGCGGGCTCGGTCGCATTCCAGTGCTCGACGGCCTTGCCGTTGTGCAGCACCGAGATCGCGACGTCCGGCCGTGCGAGCGCCGCGCGGCGGATCATTTCCAGGCAGTGGCCGAATTCCGTCTGCTCGCTCTTCAGGAACTTGCGCCGCGCGGGCGTGTTGAAATACAGCTCGCGCACCTCGATCGTCGTGCCGATCGAGCCGGCGGCGGGCGACAGCACGCCCGTCTGCGCGTCGATCTTCGTCGCGTGCGCGGCATCGGCCGTCCGGCTCGTGATCGACATCTCGGCCACCGACGCGATCGACGCGAGCGCTTCGCCGCGAAAGCCCAGCGTCGCGACCGCTTCGAGCTCCTCGAGCGAGCGGATCTTGCTGGTCGCGTGGCGCATCAGCGCGAGCGCCAGTTCGTCGGGCGGGATCCCGCAGCCGTCGTCGGTGATCGAGATGCGCTTGACGCCGCCTTCTTCCAGCACGATGCGCAGCGTCGTCGCGCCGGCGTCCATCGCGTTCTCGAGCAGTTCCTTGACGACCGACGCCGGGCGTTCGACGACCTCGCCGGCGGCGATCTGGCTGATCAGCTGGTCGGGCAGGGGCTGGATCGCGCGCAGCGGGCGCGCGGCGGGGGCGGGCGCGGCGCCCGCGGCCGTTTCGGTGATATCGGACATGGCCGAATTATAGCGAGGCGGCGAACGCGTGCCGGGGCGGCCGGCCGTTACGTTTTTTCACGGAGCCTTAAGGTAGTTTCGGTATCATCACCCAGTTGCGCGCGCCGCCTTGGCTGGCGGGCGCCTCGGCCATCCCTGGCCTGTTCCGGCCGTTCCGGCCCCATCGCCTTCGAGGAATCGCATTTGGATACGCTGCTGCATTTCGTCAACCTTGTCCTGCATATCGACGCTTTCCTCGGCGATTTCATCCGGCAGTACGGCGCGTGGGTCTATCTCGTCCTGTTTCTGATCGTGTTCTGCGAGACGGGGCTCGTCGTGTTCCCGTTCCTGCCCGGCGATTCGCTGCTGTTCATCGGCGGCGCGTTCGCGGCGACGGGCGAAATGAACGTCGGCCTGCTGATCGTGCTGCTGCTCGTCGCGGCGATTTCCGGCAACACCGTGAACTACCTGATCGGCCGCTGGATCGGCCCGAAGGTGTTCAATACGCATATTCCGGTGCTCGAGCGATTCCTCGATCGCGCCGCGCTGCAGAAGACCCACTCGTTCTACGACAAGCACGGCGGCAAGACGATCGTGCTCGCCCGCTTCATTCCGGTCGTGCGCACGTTCGCGCCGTTCGTCGCGGGCGCGTCGTCGATGAGCGCCGCGCGCTTCCAGTTGTTCAACGTGATCGGCGCGCTGGTGTGGGTGCTGCTGCTCGTGCTGCTCGGCTATTTCTTCGGCAACATCCCGTTCATTCGCCAGTACCTGAACGTGATCGTGCTGGTCGGGATTGGCGCGGCGATCGTGCCGGTCGCGCTCGGCGCGGTGTGGAAGCTCGTGCGCGGGAAGCAGTCGGATAACGTGCCGAAGGCGGGTGGGCGCTGAACGCGGGTTCGTTCCTCTTCGGGGAAATGAAAAAGCGTGCGATGAACTGACCCCGCAAAGTTGGACGGTTAAACACTAGGCGCCCAAGGGCTTGTGAACCGCTTGGATTTCTTGGACAGTGCCGAGCGTTAGTGTTCGGTCTTTCATGAGCCTTCGGCCGTAGGCCGAA
>NZ_LPMU01000078.1:0-1728 GCF_001534535.1 Burkholderia sp. MSMB1459WGS | reverse complement strand
GCGTCCTTCATCGCCTGTGATCGCCAAGGCATCCACCACATGCACTTGTTCGCTTGACCCTATAACGAGTCTGTCTCATCTTTCGACGCTACAGTCGCTACAGGTTGAGTTCTCGCGTTGTGCCGTATTCCAATTGAGCCGAACATGAAGTTCGAATCATCTTGAGATACATCGATACAATCACAACCCGGATAGTTTCCACGTCCATCTCAAAGACGCTTCCGCTATCCAAATTACTTACTTCTTCCAGATTGTTAAAGAACGACAGCCGATATCTGTTGATATCCTCTGACTGGCTCAATCGCCAATGCAAAATTCTCGGTTCAGTGCCTGAACCAAGCCCTTAGCGTTGGTGATTGGTGGAGGCAGACGGGATCGAACCGACGACCCCCTGCTTGCAAAGCAGGTGCTCTCCCAGCTGAGCTATGCCCCCATGAGTACAGATGCCTCAGGTGTGTTCGCCTATCGGCATGGGATGCTCGTAAGCGCTAAAGCGCTAACGATCACCGACACGTCAGACAATGGTGGGTCTGGTTGGATTCGAACCAACGACCCCCGCCTTATCAAGACGGTGCTCTAACCGACTGAGCTACAGACCCCTGAGTCTGTCTTTAATTTACAGCCGATAAGCGTGAGCGCTCAACTTGTGCGAGATAGCTCTGGAAAGGAGGTGATCCAGCCGCACCTTCCGATACGGCTACCTTGTTACGACTTCACCCCAGTCATGAATCCTACCGTGGTGACCGTCCTCCTTGCGGTTAGACTAGCCACTTCTGGTAAAACCCACTCCCATGGTGTGACGGGCGGTGTGTACAAGACCCGGGAACGTATTCACCGCGGCATGCTGATCCGCGATTACTAGCGATTCCAGCTTCATGCACTCGAGTTGCAGAGTGCAATCCGGACTACGATCGGTTTTCTGGGATTAGCTCCCCCTCGCGGGTTGGCAACCCTCTGTTCCGACCATTGTATGACGTGTGAAGCCCTACCCATAAGGGCCATGAGGACTTGACGTCATCCCCACCTTCCTCCGGTTTGTCACCGGCAGTCTCCTTAGAGTGCTCTTGCGTAGCAACTAAGGACAAGGGTTGCGCTCGTTGCGGGACTTAACCCAACATCTCACGACACGAGCTGACGACAGCCATGCAGCACCTGTGCGCCGGTTCTCTTTCGAGCACTCCCACCTCTCAGCAGGATTCCGACCATGTCAAGGGTAGGTAAGGTTTTTCGCGTTGCATCGAATTAATCCACATCATCCACCGCTTGTGCGGGTCCCCGTCAATTCCTTTGAGTTTTAATCTTGCGACCGTACTCCCCAGGCGGTCAACTTCACGCGTTAGCTACGTTACTAAGGAAATGAATCCCCAACAACTAGTTGACATCGTTTAGGGCGTGGACTACCAGGGTATCTAATCCTGTTTGCTCCCCACGCTTTCGTGCATGAGCGTCAGTATTGGCCCAGGGGGCTGCCTTCGCCATCGGTATTCCTCCACATCTCTACGCATTTCACTGCTACACGTGGAATTCTACCCCCCTCTGCCATACTCTAGCCTGCCAGTCACCAATGCAGTTCCCAGGTTGAGCCCGGGGATTTCACATCGGTCTTAGCAAACCGCCTGCGCACGCTTTACGCCCAGTAATTCCGATTAACGCTTGCACCCTACGTATTACCGCGGCTGCTGGCACGTAGTTAGCCGGTGCTTATTCTTCCGGTACCGTCATCCCCCG
>NZ_LPMU01000077.1:0-1018 GCF_001534535.1 Burkholderia sp. MSMB1459WGS | reverse complement strand
CCGGCCTGAGTTCCACCGACAGCAATGTCTCGTCGCTGTCCACCGGTTTGAGTTCGACGAACAGCAATGTTTCATCGCTGTCGACCGGCCTGAGCTCGACCAACAGCAACGTCTCGTCGTTGTCCACCGGTTTGAGCTCCACCAACAGCAATGTCTCGTCGCTGTCCACCGGTTTGAGCTCCACCAACAGCAATGTCTCGTCGCTATCCTCCGGACTGAGCTCGACCAACAGCAATGTTTCGTCGCTGTCCTCCGGACTGAGCTCCACGAACAGCAACGTCTCGTCGCTGTCGACCGGCCTGAGTTCCACCGACAGCAATGTCTCGTCGCTGTCCTCCGGACTGAGCTCCACGAACAGCAACGTCTCGTCGCTGTCGACCGGCCTGAGCTCGACCAACAGCAATGTCTCGTCGCTGTCGACCGGCCTGAGTTCCACCGACAGCAATGTCTCGTCGCTGTCCACCGGTTTGAGTTCGACGAACAGCAATGTTTCATCGCTGTCGACCGGCCTGAGCTCGACCAACAGCAACGTCTCGTCGTTGTCGACCGGCCTGAGTTCCACCAACAGCAACGTCTCGTCGTTGTCGACCGGCCTGAGCTCCACCAACAGCAATGTTTCGTCGTTGTCGTCCGGCCTGAGTTCCACCGACAGCAATGTCTCGTCGCTGTCCACCGGTTTGAGCTCGACGAACAGCAATGTTTCATCGCTGTCGACTGGCCTGAGCTCCACCAACAGCAATGTTTCGTCGTTGTCGTCCGGCCTGAGCTCCACCAACAGCAACGTCTCGTCGTTGTCGACCGGCCTGAGCTCCACCAACAGCAATGTCTCGTCGCTGTCCTCCGGTCTGAGCTCCACTAACAACAACGTCTCGTCGCTGTCCACCGGTTTGAGCTCCACCAACAGCAATGTCTCGTCGCTATCCTCCGGACTGAGCTCGACCAACAGCAATGTTTCGTCGCTGTCCTCCGGACTGAGCTCCACGAACAGCAACGTCTCGTCGCTGTCGACCGGCCTGAG
>NZ_LPMU01000076.1:0-12937 GCF_001534535.1 Burkholderia sp. MSMB1459WGS | reverse complement strand
CAGTCGGGGAACAGCTCGGTGATCGCGCGCGGGTCCATCACCGCGCCCGACAGGATGTGCGCGCCAATCTCGGAACCCTTCTCGAGCACGCACACGCCGATCTCGGCGCCTTTCTCGGCGGCCAGCTGCTTGAGCCGGATCGCCGCCGACAACCCGGCGGGGCCGCCGCCGACGATCACGACGTCGTATTCCATCGATTCGCGCGGGCCGTATTGCGCGAGCAAGTCCTGTGTGGTCAAAATCCTGTCTCCTCCTGCTGCATCCCGACCGTCAGCCGGTCAGAACTGGTCTTCCGTCAACGCGAGCACGCTCTCGTTGCCCTTCGCGCCGACGATCGACGCTTCGAGCGCGCCCGCCTGCACCAGCACGTGCTCCGCATAGCATTGCGCGATCGCGATCTTCGCGTCGAAGAACGCGACGTCGTTCGCGCGGTTCGCGTGAGCGGCCACCAGCGCGCGCGCCATCTGCCACCCGCACAGCACCACGCCCGCCAGCTTCAGGTACGGCACGCTGCCCGCGAACACCGCGTTCGGGTCCTGCTTCGCGTTCGCCAGCACGTAGTCGACCACCGCCGACAACGCGCGCGCGCCCTTCTCCAGTTGCGCCTTCATCGAAGCGGCCGCCGCGCCGTCGATCTTGCCGAGCGCCGCGACCGTGTCGCCGATCTCCGCAATCAGCGCCTTCGCCACCGCGCCGCCGTCGCGCATCGTCTTGCGGCCGACCAGATCGTTCGCCTGAATCGCGGTCGTCCCTTCGTAGATCGCCAGGATCCGCGCGTCGCGGTAGTACTGCGCCGCGCCCGTCTCCTCGATGAAGCCCATCCCGCCGTGCACCTGCACGCCCAGGCTCGCGACGTCGTTCACCATCTCCGTGCTCCAGCCCTTCACCACCGGCACCAGGTATTCGTAGATGGCCTGATGACGCGCGCGCGTCGCCTCGTCCGGATGGCGATGGGCGATGTCGCTGTGCGCGGCAGCCACATACGCAAGCGCCCGCGCGCCTTCGGTCAGCGCACGCATCGTGCCCAGCATCCGGCGCACGTCCGGGTGATGGATGATCGTCACCGACTGCCTGGCCGAGCCGTCCACCGGACGGCTCTGCACGCGTTCCTTCGCGAATTCGGCCGCCTTCTGGTACGCGCGGTCGGCCACGCCGATCCCTTGCATCCCGACCCCGAAGCGCGCCGCGTTCATCATGATGAACATGTATTCGAGGCCGCGGTTCTCCTCGCCCACGAGATAGCCGATCGCGCCGCCGTGATCGCCGTATTGCAGCACCGCCGTCGGGCTCGCCTTGATCCCGAGCTTGTGTTCGATCGACACGCAGTGCACGTCGTTGCGCGCGCCGAGCGAGCCGTCGTCGTTGACCAGGAACTTCGGCACGATGAACAGCGAGATGCCCTTCACGCCTTCCGGCGCGTTCGGCGTGCGCGCCAGCACCAGGTGGACGATGTTGTCCGCCATGTCGTGCTCGCCCCACGTGATGAAGATCTTCGTGCCGAACACCTTGTACGTGCCGTCGCCCTGCGGCTCCGCGCGCGAGCGCACCAGCGCGAGATCCGAACCGGCTTGCGGCTCGGTCAGGTTCATCGTGCCGGTCCATTCGCCCGAGATCAGCTTCGGCACGTAGCGCTGCTTCTGCTCGTCGGTGCCGGCCGTCAGCAGCGCCTCGATCGCGCCGTCGGTGAGCAGCGGGCACAGCGCGAACGACAGGTTCGACGCGTTCAGCATCTCGATGCACGGCGTCGCGATCAGCTTCGGCAGCCCCTGGCCGTCGTATTCGGCCGGATGCTGCAGCCCCTGCCAGCCGCCTTCGACGAACTGGCGGAACGCTTCGCCGAAGCCCGGCGTCGCGGTCACGACGCCATCCTTCCAGCTGCTGGGATTGCGGTCGCCTTCGACGTTCAGCGGCGCCAGCACCTCGCCGCAGAATTTCGCGGACTCGTCCAGCACGGCCTGCGCCGTGTCGTAACCCGCATCCTCGAAGCCCGGCAACTGCGCAACGGCGTCGATGCCCGCGAGTTCCTTCAGCACGAACAGCATGTCCTTGACGGGGGCGTTATAGCTCATGGTCGATGTTCCAATCAGGCAGTGAATAGGAGCGCCACGGGGTCCGATACGGCAAAACCGGCCAGCGTTGGGCGACGTGATGGGCCATCCTAACGCCGGGCATCCGGATTCCCATTGTCATATCCGGCCCACATGGTGACAAAACCGGCCACGTCACGTACCGGCGGACACCGCCGTGCCCGGCGGCGAACGCCCGTCCGACGGGCGTCGGCGCCCGGTCCGCCGGTGTCGGCAATCGCAGCTCATGCGCGCCAACGGGAGCGGCTGACCGCACTCGCGCCTGCCGAGCTCGAGCGGCGAAGGAAGCCGGTTATGGGAGTGTCCGCTCAAAAACGCGCCGTGAAAACCACAAAAGGAGCCGGTTATGGGAGTCGATCCGCGCACGCGCGAATCCGCGGCTCTCCGCCCCGCGCCCGCGTCACGCCCGGCGCCGATACGTCCCCGGCGTACTGCCGGTCCAGTGCCGGAACGCGCGATGAAACGCGCTCGGATCGTCGAAGCCGATATCCGCGCCGATCGCCGCGATCGTGTCGGGCGTATCGGTCAGCCGCTGGATCGCGATATCGCGCCGCAGTTCGTCCTTCAGCACCTGGAACGTCGTCCCTTCGGCGGCCAGATGGCGGCTCAGCGTCCGCACCGAACAATGCAGATGCTCGGCCGCCTGGTCGATCGCGGGCAGATCCGGCAGCGCCGCCGACAGGTACTGCCGCACCCGATGGCACACGAGCTGTTCGCTGAACGATTCGAAGATCCAGTCGCCGGGCGCGCGCGCGAGGAATTTGCGCAGGTTGCGCTTGCTCTGCCGGATCGGCGCGTCGAGGTAATCGGCGCTGAAGCGCATCAGCGTGCGCTCGCAGTCGAACTGCACCGCGCCGGTGAAGAAGTACAGGTGATCGACCGCGTGGCGGGGCCGCGGGCACGCGAACTCGATCTGCAGCAGCGGGATTTTCTGCCCGATCAGCCAGGAGCACACGCCGTGCACGAGCTTGAGCATCAGCTCCTGGCCGAGCGCGCCGATCGGCCCGATCGCCTCGTTCGGGCGCAGCAGCACCTGCGCGACGAGATCGTCGCGCTTCGATTCGACGAAGAAGTCGTCGAGCAGGATATGGAAGAATTGCCCGAAACGATGCAGCGCCGTTTCGAGGTTGCGCGCATCGAGCAGGCTCAGGCACAGATACTTCAGCGTGCCGCCGCGCAGCGGGCGCGAGAAGATGCCGGGCATCTCGTCGTCGAGATCGATCGCGAGCGTGCGGTACAGCGTCGAGAACTGTTCCTCCGTCACGCGCGCGTGCGGCTCGCCGAGCAGCTCGATCGGAATGCCGGCGCCGCGCAGGTAGCGTTCGACCACGTCGCGCTGCACGCCCGCGCTCGCGAGAAAGCCGTTGACGAGCGAGATCGGCACCGTCGCGCTCGGCGACGGCAGCGCACGCCCGGGCCGGGCGGAAAGTGAGTCTGAGCCGGTCATCGCGTCCCCGTCGATCGAACCGACCGCATTGTACTTGAGCGGCCCGCGCGCCACCTTCGGGGCTTTCCGCACACCAGGCCGCGCAGCCGCCGCGCGACGCGTCGCCCACATCAGTCGGTGCGGCTGAGTTCCCGGCGCAGGATCTTGCCGACCGTCGACTTCGGCAGCTGGTCGACGAATCGAACCAGCTTCGGCACCTTGTACGCGGCCAGGCTCGTGCGGCAATGCGCGACGAGCTGCGCTTCCGTCACGTCGACGCCTGGCGCCAGCACCACGAACAGTTTGACGGCCTCGCCCGTGCGCGGGTCCGGCACGCCGATGCACGCGCATTCGGCCACGCCCGGCAGCGCGGTCGCCACTGCTTCCACCTCGTTCGGATACACGTTGAAGCCCGACACGATGATCATGTCCTTCTTGCGGTCGACGATCCGCAGGAAGCCGGCCGAGTCGAACACGCCGACGTCGCCGGTGCGGAAATAGCCGTCCGCCGTGAACGCGGCCGCATTCGCGTCCGGCTTCTGCCAGTAGCCGCTCATCACCTGCGGCCCCTTCACGCAGATCTCGCCCGCTTCGCCGATCGCCACCTCGCGATCCTGCTCGTCGAGCAGCTTCACGTCGGTCGACGGCAGCGGCAGGCCCGTGGTGCCCGTGAACCGATCGATCGACTGCGGGTTGAACGACACGACCGGCGACGTTTCCGACAGCCCATAGCCCTCGCGGATGAAATTGCCCGTCACCGCCTTCCAGCGCGACGAGATCACGTCGATCACCGCCGCGCCGCCGCCGGCCGACAGCTTCAGCCGCGACCAGTCGACCTCCTTCAGGCGCGGATGGCCGGCAAGCCCCGCGTACAGCGTGTTCACGCCGACGAACACCGTCGGCCGCGCGGCCTTCAGCACGTCGACGAACCCGTCCATGTCGCGGGGATTCGCGACGAGCCAGTTCTGCGCGCCGATCGCGAAGTAGGACAGGAAGTTCACCGTCAGCGCGAAGATGTGATACAGCGGGATCGCGGTGACGACGACCTCTTCGCCCGGCTGGCGCGCATCCGGCACGATCGCCGCGAACTGCGCGACGTTCGCGACGAGGTTGCGATGCGACAGCGCCGCGCCCTTCGACAGGCCGGTCGTGCCGCCGGTGTATTGCAGCAGCAACAGGTCCGCGCCGTTCAGCGCAACCGGCTCGCACGCGAGCGATTCGCCGGCGGCGATCGCGTGCGCGAGCGCGATCGAACCGGGCGGCAGTGCGTCGCACGTGCCGGCCGGCGCATCGACGACGCCGAGATCCTCGCGCCCCACGCTCAGCACGGTGCGCACGCGCGTGCCGCCGACCACCTCCGCGAACGTGCCCATCGACCCGCCGCAGACGACCGCCGCCTCGACTCCTGCGTCGTTGAGCTGATGCTCGAGCTCGCGCGCGGTGTAGTGCGGATTCACGTTAACCTGGACCGCGCCGATCTTCGCGACGGCGACGAACACGACCGGAAACGCCAGCACGTTGGGCAGCATCGCGGCCACGCGATCGCCCTTGCGCACGCCGACGACCTGCTGCAGATACGCGGCCAGCGCGGTCGACAGGCGGTCGACGTCGGCATACGTGAGCGTGCGGCCGAACGCATGGAACGCCGGACGGTCGGCGAAGCGGCGCATCGCGTCGTCCAGCAGCGCGCTGACGGAAGGATGGCAGTCGGCGTCGATCTCGGCGGGAATCGAGCCGTACGACCCGGTCCAGTGTCTGTTCGTCATGTCTCGCTCCTCGGGGACGGCACGCCGGCATGCGCGCCGTTCGCACGGCGGCCTGCACGCCGGAAGGACGCGGGCCGCCGCCTGAGCGGCGACTATCGCCCGCGCGACGCGCTTTGCAAATGATCCGGCCGGCCGAAAACATGATCGAAACGGACACGCGCATGCATGTGTCCACGTCGCTTCGCACGGCGAACGCCCGTCCGATCGGGCCGTACCGTCTGCGCATCAGGGTGAACCCTGTGGCGAACGGAATCGTTCCCGCGCAAAATTGCAAGCCGTCAACGATATCGATTCGGACGCAGGATCCCCATGTCGCGCAGTGCGCTGTTGAAACCGACGGACGCCCGTCCCCCGCGGCTGCCCGACGCCGACGCCGCCCACGCGTTGCGCGAGCAGCGCTTCACGCCGGCCAAGCTGGCCGTGCTGGTCGACGTGGCCGCGCAAGCCGGCCTCGACCCGGCGGCGGTGCTCGCCGGCACCGGCCTCGCGCCGGCCGACGTCGCGGACCCGTTCACGCTCACGTCGCCGCGGCAGTTCCTGACGGCCGCGCGCAACGCGGTCGGCCGGTACGACGGCACCGACCTCGGCGTGCGCGTCGGCCGCCTGCTGCGCGCGTCGAGCTACGGCATGTACGGCTACGCGATGCTGTGCTCGGAATCGCTCGCGCGCGCGTTCGATGCGGCCGTCAAATATCATCGGCTCGCGAACGGGATGCTGCCGATCCGCTGGGTCGAACACGGCGACACCGCGTCGTGGCTGTTTCCGGACCGCCACGAAGTCGCGCTGCCCGATCTCGACGAGCCGCTGTACCGTTTCCTGATCGACATGCAGTTCGCGCTGCACGTGACGATCATCAAGGACGTGATGGGCGGATGGTGCGTGCCCGCGCGCGCGCAGTTCGCGCAGCCGCGGCCGCCGCACGGGGCGCTGCTGGCCGACGCGCTCGAATGCCCGATCGCGTTCGACCAGCCGCATCACGTGCTCAGCTATCCGGCGGCCTGGCTCACGCGCGCACCGCAGCTCGCGAACCCGATCACCGCCGCGCAGGTGTCGTCGCACTGCGCGCAGTTGCTCGACGAATTGCGCAGCCGATCGGGTATCACGCGACGCGTATACGAGGAGCTCACCCGCACGCCGGGACAATTCCCGGACATCGACGCGATCGCCGAGAGCCTGTGCATGACCTCGCGCACGCTGCGCCGCAAGCTCGAAGCCGAAGGCACGTCGTACAGCGAACTGCTGACGAGCGTGCGCAAGGCGCTCGCGATCGACTACCTCGGCACGACCACGCTCAGCACCGAGGACATCGCGCTGACGCTCGGCTTCAGCGATGCCGTGGGATTCCGTCACGCGTTCAAACGCTGGACCGGCACGACGCCGAGCGACGTGCGGCGCAAGCGCGGCCGATGACGCCGCCGATCGCGGTCAGCGTGCGTCGCCTGCCGCCGGCGACGCCACCGCCAGCGCAAACTCGAACACCGCGCCGCGCCCGGGCCGGTCGACGAGCCGGATACCGCTGCCGTTGAGCGCCAGCATCCGGTGCACGATCAACAGGCCGAGCCCGCCGCTCGTCGCCGTGCCGCCGCTCATCGGCCGCTGCGGCCGCTGGAACAACCCTTCGCGCCGCGCCGCCGGAATCCCTTCGCCGGTATCCGACACGGTCACGACCACGCGGTCGCCCTGCGGTTCCAGCGCGATCTCGACCTCGCCGTGCGAAGGCGTGTGCCGCAGCGCGTTGTCGAGCAGGTTGGTCAGCACGCGCTCGATCATCCCGAGATCGGCCGACACGGCCGGCACGCGCGGCGGAATCCGCGCATGCAACGCGACGCCGCGCGATTGCGCGGCCAGCTCGAATTTCTGGAACACGTCCTGCACGAGATCGACGAGCGAGAACGGCTCGCGTTCGGCCTGCACGCCGCCCGATTCGAGCCGCGCGAGCTCGAACAGCGCCTGCGCGAGCCGCCCGACCTTCGCGCTCTGCGCGAGCGCGATCGACAGGTAGCGGCGCCGTTCGGGCTCGGCCAGCGTGTCGGCCTTCAGCGACAGCGTCTCCAGATAGCCGTGCAGCGACGTGAGCGGCGTGCGCAGGTCGTGCGAGATGTTCGTGATCAGTTCGCGCCGCTGCTGGTCCTGGCGCGTCAACGCGCGCCACTGCTCGCCGATCCGGTCGGCCATCTGCGCGAACGCGGATTCGAGCACCGCGATGTCGTCGCCGCGACGGCCCGGCGGCAAGCGCAGCACCGGCGGCGGCGTGTCGGGCGCGGCGTTCGCGTCGAAGTCGCGCATCGCGGCCGTCAGCCGGCGCAGCGGGCGCGTGATGAAGCCGAATGCGACGAGGCCCGCCAGCAACCCGAGCAGCGCGACGATCGCCATCGACCACAGCGTCGTGCGCAGCACGTTGCCGGCGTCGACGCGCGCGGCGAGCCGGTCATGCGCCTCGCCGAGCAGCACCACGTAGATGTAGCCCGACGGCGGCTGCCCCGCGCGCTGCAGCGGCGCGGCGCTGAACACCTTGCGCGCGTCCGGGCTGCGCGGATCGTCGCCGAGGATCGGCAGCGGCTGGCCCGCGATGAAGCGCTGCACGGGCGCGAGATCGACGCGGTCGCGCTTCACGTGGCCCGGCGGCGCATCGTCGCCCTTGATGCGCCCGGCGTTGTCGAGCAGGTACACCTCGACGCTCGGGTTCACGCCCATCAGCTGCCCGAACAGCGTGCGCACGGCGTCGGGACGCAGCCCGTTCGCGTCCATCAGCGGCGCGCTGCCGGCGATGTTGGCGGCCAGGTCGCGCGACAGCGCCTGCACGACTTCCTTCTCGCGCATGTCGTTCGCGCGGATCTGCAGCCATGCCGACGCGCCCGAGCACGCGAGCAGCAGGATCGAGAACACGAGCGACAGCCGCCGCGTGAGCGTGAGCTTCATCATGCGTCCGGCGCGGCAAGCTTGTAGCCGCGTCCCCACACGGTGAGGATCCGCACGGGCTCGGCCGGATCGGCCTCGATCTTCGCGCGCAGCCGGTTGATGTGGGTGTTGACCGTGTGTTCGTAGCCTTCGTGCTGGTAGCCCCACACGGCGTTCAGCAGGTCCATCCGCGAGAACACCTTGCCCGGATGCCGCGCGAAGAAATACAGCAGGTCGAATTCGCGCGGCGTGAGATCGATGCGCGCGCCGTCGACGCTCGCCTCGCGCGCGATCGGGTCGATCGCGAGCCCCGCGACGTCGAGCGTGCCCGCGTCGATCCGCGAATCGCGCGCGAGCGCATCGACGCGCCGCAGCAGCGCCTTCACGCGTGCGACGAGTTCGAGCACCGAGAACGGCTTCGCGAGGTAATCGTCGGCGCCGAGTTCGAGGCCGAGGATCCGGTGCACCTCGCTCGACCGGGCGCTCGTGATGATGATCGGCGTGTAGCGCGTCATCGCCCGCGCGCGCCGGCAGATTTCGAGACCGTCGACGCCCGGCAGCATCAGGTCGAGGATCAGCGCGTCCCAGCCGCCCTGTTCGAGCAGGCGCAACCCTTCGGCGCCGTCCGCGCTGTGCACGACCTCGTAGCGCTCGTCGCGCAGATGCAGGCTCAGCACGTCGGCGATGTCGGCGTCGTCCTCGACGATCAGGATACGTTTCGGGTGGTCCATGGCGGTGGGCGGCGGTACGTCGGAGCGGAGCTCGGTCACGGTTGTCGGGCGGCGATCGGGGCCGGCGCGAAGCGCGGCGGAAGGCCGCGCTGTCGCCATTGTGCAAAATTTTGCGGCGGCAAGGGATCACATTTCGTTTATGTTTGGATCGTGCCCGTGATGTGAGCCAATGTCCGCCGGGCTTCCCGCTCCGGCCCCTCAAACCCGCCACGCGTTGGCGCAGGCGGGGCAGCGCGACACCGACGATTGCGCGATAGCGTAGCCGATCGCGTGGGCGACCCGCTTGCCGTGATCGACCATCGCGGAGATGGGCCGGGCGATCGCGATGGGCGACCACGACGCGTTCCGCATCGGGATCAAATGTTCTTGATCGCCGTGCCTTGCGCAGTCGCTTCGACGAAGTGATCCGCCGGCATCGGACGCCCGAGCAAGAAGCCCTGCAGCGAATTGCAGCCGAGACGGGTCAGGAACTGCTGCTGCGCGGTCGTTTCAACGCCCTCCGCGACGATCTTCAGGTCGAGTGCCCGTCCGAGCGCGACGATCGCGGAAATGATCGCGGCATCTTCGGTATCGTGTTCGAGATCCCGGATGAATCCCCGATCGATCTTGAGCTCGCTGGCCGGCAAGCGTTTCAGATACATCAAGCTCGAATAACCCGTTCCGAAGTCGTCGATCGAAATTCGCACCCCCATGTCGTGAAGCTGCTGCAGGATTCTCAAGCTGGCGTCGGCATCGCGCATCGCGGTCGATTCGGTGATCTCCAGCGTCAGGCAGTGCGGCTCCAGCGCATGCCGCTGCAACGCAGCCTCCACGACCCGGATCAGGCTCGCGTGACCGAACTGCAACGGGGAAAGGTTCACTGCCATCGTCCAGTCGGTTCGACCTGCATCCCGCCACTCGCGCATCTGCCGGCAGGCCTCGTCCAGTACCCACTCGCCGATCGACACGATCAATCCGGTCTTTTCCGCAATCGAGATGAACTGATCGGGCGAAATGAGGCCGCGCGTCGGGTGGTTCCATCGCAACAGCGCCTCGACGCCCATGATCGGTCCATCGGGGACTTCGAACTTCGGCTGGTAATGCAGGACCAGCTCACGCCGCTCCAGCGCCAGACGGAGTTCCTGCACGATTTTCAAGTGCTCGCGGACATTCGCGTTCATCGATGCCTCGAAGAAGCAGTACGCGTTTCGGCCGAGCGCCTTGGCGTGATACATCGCTGCATCGGCATTGGTCATCAGCTCGCGAAAATCACTGCCGTTGCCGGGATAGAGCGCGATCCCGATGCTGGCCGACACGCGCAACTCGTGTTCGGACACGTGGAACGGCGCCCGAATCACCGCCAATACCTTGTCCGCCACGTCGGCCGCGTCGGCGGGCTCGTTCACCGCCACGACCAGCACGAACTCGTCGCCCCCCAGACGGGCGATCGTGTCCTGCGAGCGCAGGTTCGCGCCGATGCGCCCGGCCACTTCAACCAGCAGCAGATCGCCGACGTGATGACCATAGGCGTCGTTGACGGCCTTGAATCCGTCGAGGTCCATGAACATCAGCGCGAAACATCCGTGCTCGCGATCGGTGCTCTGGATCGCCTGGTCGATCCGGTCTTCGAGCAGCACGCGGTTGGGGAGCTTGGTAAGGGTGTCGTGCAGCGCCAGATACGTCAGCTCCTGGTTCGCTTCGGCCAGCGATGTCGCCAGTACCGCCGTGCGGGATTCCAGACGCAGGTCGAGGACGGAAACGATCAGCGCGATGGCGAGTATCGCCAACGTGGCCACGACGATGACGAGCGCAAGCCCGCTGGGATCCATGCTGGAACGGGCGGCCCCGCAGATGCTGCCCACCGGGAACCGGGCGGCCGCCATTCCCGTATAGTGCATGCCGGCGATGGCGGCCCCCATCAGGACTGCGGCGCCCAGATTGAGCAGCCGCACCCGAGACGAACCGGCTCGCCGAATGAATACGATCCACAGCACGGCGCCCGATGCGACGACGGCAATCGCGACCGACAGGCAGACGAGCAACGCGTCGTACTGGATGCCCGGCGACATGCGCATCGAAGCCATGCCCGTGTAATGCATTCCCGCTACGCCGGCCCCCATCAACATCGCGCCGCCACCAAGCCGGCGCCACTCGAGCCTGCCCCGACAGACGAGCCACAGCGCAACCGTGGAGCAGCCAATGGCGATCAGCAACGAAAGCGCCGTAATGGCCGGATCGTATCCCAGCGGAATCGGCAACGCGAAGGCAAGCATGCCGACGAAATGCATCGACCAGATGCCCGCCCCCATCACGCTGGCCGCGCCTATCAGCCACCAGTGTGCGGCGCGCCCGTTGGCCGTCTTGATACGCCCGGCCATGTCCAACACGGTGTAGGACGCCAATATGGCGATGAGGAGCGAAAGAAGAACGAGCAACGCGTTATAACTTGTCGGCAGCATTGTTTACAGGTCGCTTTCGATTTGACGATAACGGCCCCCCGGCTAGCCGGGGGATTCGCGGGAAAGTCGGGCACAAACGGAAAGCGGTGTCCGAAGGCATGGACTGGTGGTGTGACGCGTCAGGCGATTCCGACGACTACCGCTTGCAGCGGCGGATCATAAACGCGCCCTCCCGTTCAGGGAAGGATTTACCGTTATTTACCGTTGCGGGGGCGTTGGAAGACGCTGGCGGGAATCAGAACGTGTGACGAATGCCGACCGCAAACGTTTTGCCGGTGGGGTGAGCGCTCAGCTTGTCGTAAGAATAAATCGCGTATATGTCCGTCCGTTTCGACAGAAGGTGGTTGTAGCCGACGGACGCGGTGTTCCGCAGGCTGCTGGCCGCTCGGGTAGCGCCGGACCGTTTCGTACGCGCCCATTCCGCCAGCAGGAAGTCGGCCGGCGACAACGGGATCGACAAGGGCGTCAGGATCGCGATGACCATGCCCGGAATCCCGCCGATCAGGAACATATATTCCCAGCCGAAACGCGGAACGCACGGTCGCGCAATCTCTCGTCGGACCTTCGGCTGGGCGTGTCCGCCGTGTTCCTGCGCTCCATCTGAACGGCCCGGCACGGTATATTCGCAGTCCTGATCGATCGGGATATCGATCTGCGCCCCGCGCGTCGTGTCGTCGGGCGCCGGTTTGCGCGACGAACGGCACGGCGGGCGACGGGCGGCGCAACTTCTCCCTTTGCGCCGCCGCTCTCGCGCCGCCCTCTAGTACGACTTGCCGCCCACCGTCGCCGCTTCCAGTTCGCGCGTGATGATCTGCGTGCCGCCCACGTCGGCGACCGACTTGACCAGGCCGACGCCCGGCGCGAGCCAGTCGTCCGCGATCGTCTTGCTCGTCAACGCCGGGTTGGTGAAGGTCTCCGTCGTGTGATAGTGGCAAGCGTTCGCGAAGACCTTGCCGTTGCGGAGACTGACCGTTTCGCGCGCGACGTACGTCCGCTGGATCGAGACGGACGTTTGCGCGCCGCCTGCCGGAAAGACCGGCGTATCCACGTAATTCACCGTTTCGCTTCCCGCGAGGCCGATCGTCTCGACATAGGGCGGCGAGTTCACGTCCCGCAATGCAAGCGTGCCGCCGCTGTAGACCTCGCCACCGTAGTTCGTGCGCACGCCATTGCCGACAAGGTAGTAGTGATTGGTCTGAATCGGCGAGCCTGTCGTGGTTTCGGCCTGCTGCGTGAGCGCCACGCCGTTGAACGTCGCCGGCGCGTAAGTCCGCGTGTACACGCCGTTGTCGACCGACGGGCTCTGCGACGTCGCTTGCGTATACATGTGCAGTTGCACGGTATCGCCCTGCTGGTAAACCGGATCGCACTCGACGTTCGAGGCGGTCGGCGAACCCGAATTGCCATCGGGTGCGCCCGTGGTCGGCGTGCCGCCGCTCGAGCCGCCGCCACCGTTGTTGCTCGTCCCCGATCCGCCGGACGCCGCGGGCGAGGAATTGTTGTCGCCGCCGCCGCAAGCGGTCAGCGCGAGGCAGGTCAATGCAATCAGTACAGCGGCTTTCATCGGGGTCCCCTTTCAAACGAACTGGAC